>NZ_JBJEFJ010000111.1:1836-109068 GCF_051873915.1 Pradoshia sp. | reverse complement strand
TGTGTTTGTACATTTATTACCCCTCTATAATGTCGAATAAACTCAAAAAACATGGAGGGACTGTTTAGAAAAACAGTCCCTCCATGTTTATATTTTCATTTGTGTGCTTCTTTTGAAAGAAGGCGCCATTTACATTCTGACAAGCTCTCCATCCTGGCTTTTCTTGGCTTTCTGCATAGCTCGATAGCTTGAGTAACCGCTCACTTCCTCAAACTCGCCGCACACTTTCTTCTCCTCCGCTATGGAAGGAACAATCTGCTTAAAATCCTTATAAAGCATCATTAACTCTTCACGTGGAATGCCTTTCTCATAGGCTTTTTCAATTCCTTGAAAGTATGAAATTACCTTAACGATTTCATCTGTTTTCCACGTATAATCGATTGGATATTGATAATCCATGCTATACACCTCTTCTGTCATATTCTTCGTTTGTCAGCTGTATTGCCATCGGGTTCGGATTACCTTGGCTTGGCTCAGCATTTGGTCAAACAACTCCTCGACGGTCGGCTCATCAGATATAAGCCCAATCGCCTGTCCAGCCCAGCCAAAGCCTGCCTCATGGTTCCCTTCATAAATAAATTTCTTATTCGTCTCCCCACTAATATAATCCTTCAGATCTTCATATGTACAGCTTTTACTCTCCATTGAAAGAATGGAGGCCGTGTGTGCATTGGAAATAGCTCTGCCAGGAGTTCCAAGGGTTTTCTTGATCACGACAGTGTCCTTCTCTGTCCCGTGGATAATCGCTTCTTTATAGGCAGGATGAGCGTGGACACATTCCTTCACTGCAATAAAACGGGTACCCATTTCAATCCCTTCCGCTCCAAGTGCTAGAGCAGCCATCATTCCCCTTCCATCTGCGATACCTCCTGAAGCAACAACTGGAATCGAAACGGCATCCACCACTTTAGGTACAAGAACCATCGTGCTCAGCTCATCTCTTCCAAGATGTCCCCCGCCCTCATTTCCAACGACCATTACGGCATCTGCCCCAAGCTCCTCTGCTTTGACAGCTTGTCTGACTCCAGCCGTCAAAACAAGCTTCTTCACGGAAGTCCCTTTTAGCATATTTAGAAAGGCAGCTGGATTACCGCCAGTTACGGACATGGCTTCAATACCTTTATCTACAGCAATTTGAACAAACCTTTCATAATGCCTTCCATGTGTCCCAATCGCAAAGTTAACCCCAACCGGCTTATCTGTCAATATCCGTACTTTATCAATCTCCTCAGCCAGCTCCTCTGGACTGCCTAATGATAAGGCCGTAATTTGACCTAGCCCGCCAGCATTTGATACAGCTGCCGCTAAATCAGAATAGGCCAAATAGGCAAGTCCCCCCTGAATGATTGGCAGTTTAATTCCGAGTAAATCCGTTAATCTCGTTTCCCACATACCATTCCCTCCCCGCAATGATTGTATCCCCTTGAAATCCTTCTTGTACACACCTATTATACAATACTTTCCATATCCATTTTCATCCATTATGAACTCAGGACGAAACAAAAAGGGCAGCCTGCAATAAGCAGCGGCTGCCTTAGCTCTTAACATAGATGATTTCTTAGTCAGATTGGTAACTAACTAGATTCATCGTTAAATAAGATTATTTAGCAAGAAATGAACCGGTCCAGCGACAAATGATTACTTTTCGTGGCAATTATGGCAATCAGCGCAATTAGCGTATAATACAGTCACTTTCTCGTCTTCAAAATGATCAATGGTTGTATTACATCCTGTACATACGATTGTACCCATTCATTTCACTCCTTCAATTAATTTAATCGCTTTATAAAGAAAGCGCTTTACTACTATATACACCATAATAATATAACACATTTAAAAAAACAAGCCTAAATTGTATGTAATATTTAAAAATAATATATCCTTTTACCCATAACCCTTTTGTTAAGAATTCCCTTCTGAACCTCTAACTCTCATGGTAAACTATTTTACAAGGATTACCATTCAAATAAAGGAGGCTTATATGTCACTTCGATCCTATATCAGACTGCAAAATCAAACCATCTCAATTGAAGAAGTACAGAAAATGATTGATGACTATCGTCAATCCGTCCAAAAAACTGGTAAGCAATTAGACTATTCCTATGAAGAGAAAGCTTTTCCCTATTCCATCTTCACCCCTGAAAATCAAGGCAGTGGCGAATGTCTCTATCTCTCTTCAAAAGATCCTGACTATCACCTGATTAGAATAGGGATTGGCGAAGAGCCAATACCCGGTATGAAGGGTGATTTATCCCCTTATATCGAAATTAGCCTTGAGAGAAACTCGACATTCGCAGATAAAGGAAAAGCAAATGAACTGGCCAAATATATGGCTAAAAAGAAGCAAGGGGACCTTCAGCTCTTTAACGGCAGAATCATGCACTTCCACAAATAATAAAGGGGACCAGCCCTTTCACGGGCTGGTCCTCTTTAATTTAATCCATATGATGACTTAATGTGTTTAATTGCCAATAAACGCCGTACTGATCAATCAATTGACCATACAAGGAGCTCCAAGGGGTCTCCTGCAAGGGCATGATGATTTTTCCGCTTTCTTTCAACCGATCAAAAAGCCGTCTTGTCTCCTCTGCATCATCTGACTGTATGGCTAACGTAATATGGTTACCTAAATGAAATGGATGACCAGGCTGATTGTCCGACAGCATGAATTCAGCTTCACCAGCCTTAACCAATGCATTCAGGACCAATTTCTTGTTCGCCTCAGGCATTGGATTTTCAGGGTTATCTGGTAAATCGCCAAATGTCTGGAGATTGTGAATCTCCGCCCCTAATGCTTGTTCATAAAATGATAAAACCTCTTGACCATTGCCATTTGTGACTAAATAGGGAGTCAGTGCCTTAATCAACTTAAAACCACCTTTCCTCATATCAGAGTTACAAATCACTTAAAGACAATCACTTCCTTTAGGTAAATTATACCAACAGGAACATAGAATTGTCCATCGCTGATCGTCATACTCTTGGTCTGCTGCCCAGTCAAAGTGTTGATCATGATTTTATTCTATTCGGATCGATAACTTCATATCCTTTATCTTTCAAGCCTTGCACGATTTCAGCAAGGGCCTCACTCGTCCACTTCCGATCATGCATGAGAATATTTGCTCCATCAAATAAGTATTCACTATTCAGCGTTACATCTATAAGGGCATCTTTCGTTTGATACCCTTTCTCCCAATCATAGCCCATCGTCCAGTTCATTAATTGCATATGTTCTTCTTCGACTATATTCTTGGAAAAATCCGTATTCTGACCAAATGGCGCACGGAAGAATCGAGGCTTTGAGCCAGTTATTTCTTCAACCAAACTGTTAACCCGGCGAATTTCTTCTACCTGCTCCTGTTCGGTTAAATCTGGCAAAGAGGCATGGCTATATGTATGGTTGCCAATTTCAAAGCCCATATCTGCAATTTGCTTAAGGATATCCTTCTTATCATCAGACTCTAATAAATGCCCATTAACAAAAAAGACTGCCGATACATTTAATTCCTTTAATGTTTTGGCCATCTCTAAAGCATGTTCATCAGGAGCGTCATCAATCGTGAGCAGCGCGACCTTTTTATTTTCATCACCCACCGGCTCGATCTTCCAATTCGCCGTATTCACTTCATAATCCTGTTTGATTTGCTGCACGGCGACTTCCTGCTCCTCCTTTTCCTCCGGCTTCACTTTTTCTTTCGTTTCTTCTTCATTTTGAATTGGTGCTGTTTCATTTTTCTGCGAATGATCCTCTGCTTGATCCTTTTCAGAGCAGCCAGAAAGAATCAGGAAGGATACAGCTAAGATGGCGGAAATATATTTCACGTAAACCAAGCCTTTCTCTAGTTAGAATGAACAACTAAATTTTACCATTCCAATCCTCGTGATGCGAGCTTTAGACAATAAAAAGCGCTGAAAACCAGCAGGTCTCCAGCGCTTGAATAAAACGAATTTATTTAATGATATGGATTGGGCTTCCTAATGCTACTTCAGCCGCTTCCATAGTGATTTCACCTAATGTAGGGTGAGCATGGATTGTCATAGCAATATCTTCAGCAGTCATACCTGCTTCAATCGCAAGTCCAAGCTCAGCAATCATATCAGAAGCTCCTGGTCCGGCAATTTGCGCACCAATCACAAGGCCGTCTTCTTTACGAGTGATCAACTTCATGAAGCCTTCAGCCGCATTAAGCGCAAGTGCACGACCATTTGCTGCGAATGGGAATTTCGCTGCAACGATATCCAATCCTTCTTCTTTCGCTTGAGCTTCTGTATAACCTACAGTTGCTAGTTCAGGCTCAGAGAATACAACGGCTGGAATACCGAGGTAATCAATTTCAGAAGAATGTCCTGCAATCGCTTCAGCAGCAATTTTGCCTTCATAAGAAGCTTTATGAGCCAATTGCGGTCCAGTGATAATATCACCAATCGCAAAGATATTGCCTACAGATGTACGGCATTGTTTGTCTGTTTTGATGAAGCCTCTTTCATCAAGCTCAACACCAACTTGTTCCAAGCCGATTTCATCTGTATTTGGTTTTCTTCCGACAGTCACTAATAGATACTCAGCTTCAAGTTTTTTCTCTTCGCCTTTTTCTTCATAAGTGACGATGACGCCATTTTCTGTTTCTTCAACGCCTTGAGCTTTCACTTTTGTAAAGATATCAACATTTTTCTTCTTCAAGTTACGCTTAACGATAGAAGACATTTGTTTTTCGAAAGCAGCAAGGATTTCATCCATTCCTTCTAGAATGGTTACTTTTGTACCAAAGTTAGCATATACAGATCCCAACTCAATTCCGATTACACCGCCGCCGATGATGGCCATGCTCTCAGGAATATGGTCAAGATTCAAAGCACCAGTTGAATGAATAACGCGTTTAGAATATTTGAACGCAGGTAATTCAATCGGACGAGAGCCCGTTGCGATAATCGCATTTTTGAATGTGTATGTTTGGGCACTGGTTTCAGTCATAACACGAATATTGTTCGCATCAACGAAATAAGCCTCGCCTTTGACAATTTCAACCTTGTTGCCTTTTAACAGGCCGCCGACACCGCTTGTCAATTTTTCAACAACAGTGCCTTTCCATTTTTGAACCTTTGAGAAATCTACTTTTACGTTTTCCGCAGAAATTCCCAGGTCCGCTGAATTTTTCGCATCATGATAGCGATGTCCAGCTGTAATAAGCGCTTTAGAAGGAATACATCCTACGTTTAAGCAAACGCCGCCTAGTTCCCCTTTTTCTACGATGGTTACTTTTTGTCCAAGCTGTGCAGCACGGATAGCTGCTACATATCCTCCAGGACCGGCACCAATTACTATAGTATCTGTTTCAATCGGAAAATCACCTACAACCATGTCTTACCCCTCCATCAATAGTAGTTCTGGATCATTTAATAAGCGTTTGATATGATTTAATGCATTTTGGCCAGTAGCTCCATCAATCATACGGTGGTCAAAGCTTAAAGATAATGCTAATACCGGAGCTGCAACAATTTCACCATCACGAACGATTGGTTTTTCTGCAATACGGCCAATACCTAAGATAGCTACCTCAGGGTGGTTAATAACAGGTGTGAACCATTGTCCGCCAGCAGAACCGATATTGGAAATTGTGCAAGAAGCACCTTTCATTTCGTTTGGAGCCAATTTGCCATCACGTGCTTTTCCAGCAAGTTCATTAATTTCATTAGAGATTGCGAACATTGATTTACGATCGGCATCCTTCACGACAGGAACGAGCAAGCCTCTTTCTGTATCAGCAGCGATACCGATATTGTAATAATGCTTATGAATAATCTCAGATGTAGCATCATCTAGAGATGTATTAAGTGCAGGATATTCACGAAGAGCACTTGTCAAAGCTTTTACGACATACGGAAGGAATGTAAGCTTGATTCCTTTTTCTGCTGCTACCTCTTTGAATTTCTTTCTGTGAGCAACAAGTTTCGTTACATCCACTTCATCCATCAAGGTTACGTGAGGAGCTGTATGTTTAGAATTAACCATAGCTTTAGAAATGGCTTTACGGATACCGCTCATTTTCTCGCGTGTTTCAGGATATTCACCTGCAGGGATTGGCTGAGGAGCCGCTTTTTGTTCTGCAGCTTTTTCCTCTGTTTGTGCTGGCGCTGCTTCTTGTTGGCTTTCGCCGTTCATGAACGCTTCAATATCTTCTTTCAGCACACGGCCATTTTTGCCTGAGCCAGAAACCTTCTGAATGTTCACGCCGTTCTCTCTAGCAAATTTACGGACAGATGGCATAGCAATGATGCGTTTATCAGATGCGTCATCTACTTGATCTTGAGCACCGGCTCCGGTTTGGGAGTCTTGTTTTTCAGAAGGTGCAGCTTGTTTTTCAACATCTTGGCCGCTTTCAAGTGTTGATTGCACTTGAGCTTCTGTTTTTTCTTCCCCATGCTCCCCTTTAAATTGTACATCTTCATATCCAGGAGCATCAAATGATACGAGTACATCACCTACAACAGCTACTGTACCTTCTTCTACAAAAATCTTTTCAACCGTACCTTCAACCGGTGATGGGATTTCTACAACTGCCTTGTCATTTTGCACTTCACAAAGCACGTCATCCTCTTGTACCTTATCACCTGGTTTGATGAACCACTTAACGATTTCCCCTTCATGTATACCTTCGCCGATGTCCGGAAGTTTAAATTCAAAAGCCACGGCTATCATCCTCCTAAGATCTTATTTCTTTCTATTAGGGAGAGGAAATGCTTGCGCATCTCCCCCCTATCTATCAATAACACCTCGGCGTTTTGCGGCGAAAAGTTGTTCGGGCCCTTGCCCGAAAGCCATTCATTCAACTCAACTTTTCTGCCATCCGCCGAAGGCTTCACTTTATTCAGCAGGAGTTTGCACTCATCAATAAAGTCTATTGTTTAACTTGCATCAATCTCACCAGTTTATTTAAGCGGGAGACTTTTGCAAAAAAGTTAAAACTCTAGAACTTTTTTCGCTGTTTCAAGTACGTCTTTATAGTTTGGAAGCCAGATTGGCTCTGCTTGTGAGAACGCAAATACTGTATCAGGCGCTGTTACGCGAAGAACTGGAGCCTCCAAGCTAAGAATCGCACGGTCATTAATTTCTGCCACTACTTGTGCAGCAATACCAGCTTGTTTTTGTGCTTCTTGAACAACAATTACTCTTCCTGTTTTTTCAACAGAGGCGATGATTGTGTCAATATCAAGCGGGCTGATTGTCCGCAAGTCGATTACTTCAGCAGAAACTCCTTCTTTTTCAAGTTGTTCAGCTGCTTTAATAGATTCCTGCACCATTGCACCGTAAGTGACAATTGTAAGGTCTGTACCTTCTCTTTTCACATCCGCTTTTCCAAGTGGAATCGTGTATTCCTCTTCAGGCACTTCTTGGCGGAATGAACGATATAGTTTCATATGCTCCAAGAAAATGACTGGGTCGTTGTCACGAATAGATGAGATAAGCAACCCTTTCGCATCATATGGAGTAGATGGAATAACGACTTTAACACCAGGTGTTTGAGCCATCAAACCTTCAAGGCTGTCTGCGTGCATTTCTGGTGTATGAACCCCGCCTCCAAATGGTGAGCGAATCGTAACTGGAGAATGATATCTTCCGCCGGAACGATAGCGCATACGCGCCATTTGTCCTGCGATGGAATCCATAACTTCGAATAAGAATCCAAAGAATTGAATTTCAGGAACAGGACGGAAACCTTGCAAGCCGAGTCCAATTGCCAAACCGCCGATTCCGGACTCTGCTAAAGGAGTATCGAATACACGATCTTCACCGAATTCCTTTTGTAATCCTTCAGTTGCACGGAAAACCCCGCCGTTAACCCCGACGTCCTCACCGAATACGAGAACTTTTGGGTCATTGCGCATTTCTGTGCGCAATGCATCTGTGATGGCTTGAATCATTGTCATTTGGGCCATGGCTTACTTCGACTCCTTTTCTGCATAAATTTCGTATTGTTCCTCTAAGTTAGGAGGAAGTGTTTCAAACATGTTTGTGATCAAGTCTGT
Organism: Pradoshia sp.; assembly: GCF_051873915.1. NCBI lineage: Bacteria > Bacillati > Bacillota > Bacilli > Caryophanales > Bacillaceae > Pradoshia > Pradoshia sp. The sequence continues at coordinate 101,043 of NZ_JBJEFJ010000111.1, read as the reverse complement.
TACTTTTTGTTTTGGTGTATTGTCAGCCTCTTTAATGGCTTGTTTAATATCTTCTTTTGCTTGTTCAATGATTTCGTTTTCCTTCTCTTCGCTCCATAGTCCTTTACCTTCCAAGAACTTACGGAAACGAACAAGCGGATCTTTTTTCTCCCACTCATTGTCAAGATCAGCTGTACGGTAACGAGTTGGGTCGTCGCCGGCCATTGTATGCGGACCATAACGATAAGTAAGCGTTTCAATTAAAGTAGGACCTTCACCGTTGATTGCTCTTTCACGCGCTTCTTTAACGACAGCGTATACAGCAAGCGGATCCATACCATCAACTTGAACACCCGGGATTCCAGCGGCAACCGCTTTTTGAGCTAGTGTGCGAGAAGCTGATTGAACCTCAACTGGTGTAGAGATGGCAAAACGGTTATTTTGGACGATAAAGATTGCTGGAGCTTTGAAAGCACCCGCAAAGTTAATTCCTTCATAGAAGTCCCCTTGGGACGTACCGCCGTCACCTGTATACGTAACAGCAACCGCTTTCGAATTGTTTTTCTTCATGCCTAGAGCTACTCCGGCACATTGAACGTATTGAGCACCAATGATGATTTGTGGAGAAATTACATTAACGCCCTCTGGAATCTGGTTCCCGGCAAAATGTCCGCGAGAGAATAAAAAGGCTTGGCTTAATGGAAGACCGTGCCAAATCATTTGCGGAACATCACGATAGCCAGGAAGAATGAAATCTTCTTTTTCAAGCGCAAATTGTGATGCAAGCTGAGAAGCCTCTTGACCAGCAGTAGGTGCATAGAAGCCTAATCTTCCTTGTCTATTCAAGGAAATGGAACGTTGGTCCAAAATACGTGTATAAACCATACGTTTCATCAATTCTTGAAGCTGTTCGTCAGTTAGGTCAGGCATCGCTGATTCGTTTACGACTTCCCCCTCTTCATTCAAAATCTGTAACGTTTTGAATTGCTCGTTGACGATGTCCAATTGCTTCTCTGCCTCAAACAGGACTTTTTGTTGTTTAGAAGCCATAAGATTCCACATCTCCCTTTCTCAATATAGTAAATTGTGAAATTATTAAGTATACAACTACTAGTTTTCCACAGGAAAACTAAAAGGTTATTTCTAACAGGTCATCTGTATCAATATTTCCTCTGGCAAAAATAGTACAATTGTATGAACAGTTAAAGTTTACCTAACAACACGAACCTAGTCAACTAATATGTTTTTGTCCGATATTTTCCATCTATATCCTCTATTGCCATTCGCCGCTGTTATATATTATAACGAATTTATACTAGTACAGATTGGATAGAGACTTTTATCCTAAGGGTTTGTCTATCATTATTGTCCCCTATATCAACCTGACCAAAACACCTATAAACGTATAATTTCCGCACAAACATTGGTAATCATTGGTTGTGTTTCCATAAGATTCATTGAAATCGCATTAAAATCCATCGGACATCGAATAAGATTTTTCTCCCTATCATTCATAGAATTACACATCCGCACATGATTATTGACCCTCAAACACCCTAAGATTTACAGACAAAAGAAAACCGCCTGCATTTGTGCGGCGGTCATGGTTGTTCACTATCTACTTCAATTCCTGCAAGATTATAGAAGCTTATTTTTTTATTATTATACTTTTCTGTTTGTTCATTGAATTGAGCATTAGCCTCTGATAGCTCTGTATAGGTCTTATTCACACTCTCAATCTGTGTTTCGAATTGATCCTTCGTTGCCTTCTCATCCTTAAAAAGCTCATAAAGCTTTTTCTCTTCAGCCAGGCTTGCTAGATATAAATCATACAATTGATCATAATCGTCATATCGCTGCTTCATAATCTTTTGCAGCTCGGCAGCCTCTGTTTGAGCCTTCTTATCTGACAGCTCTTCGATAAGACCATCAAAATCTCCAAATCGCTCACGAGATTCGTTGATGCTTTCTTTCTCTTTCTTCATTAATTCTTCTCTTTCCTCTATTCCGGTGATTGCCTCGTCAGAAAGAGTCTTAATCTCATCCATCTCTTTCATGCCCAATTCAATGATTTGAGCATAAATCTCATTGTCTTCTGCTTCAAGCTTTTGAAGCGGCTCATGCTGTTCTTCATACCCCTGTTCAATGGAGGCCAGCTCCTCAAGAAGATCATAACTCTCCTCTTCCGGAGTCTTGCTGCTGCAGCCGGCAATAGCAACTGCAAGCACACTTCCGAGCAGGACAATCCGTAACTTTTTTAATCCTGTCATTGTTCTACACTCCTATCACTATTACTATATCTAACCAGTCATATTTTGACAACTTATATCATATATACCAATAAGCAGATCTTTATCATAAAGTGAAACTTCCTTCAGCGGAGTGTTCCTCCTCTCCACTGATGGTTAGTTGAACCAATCGGGCTTTTATGGACAATTGACCTCCCACCTATACTTCTCGACTTTCTTACATTCTTTTAGGCGGGAGTCTTACTGTCCGTTAATGCGGGATTAAGTGAAACTTCCAACAGCGGAGTGTCCCTCCTCTCCGCTGATAGTTAGTTGAACCAATCGGGCTTTTATGGACAGTTGTTCACACGCCTATTCATCTTGGTTTCTCATGTTCTTTTAGACGGGATGCTTCCTGTCCGTTAAAGCTAAATTAACAAGCTAATTAACATTTATCAATTGATTTGATACACTAGAAGGTATTAATGCAGATGTTCATGAGGTGAAACACAATGATTACAATGGCAGATATCATCAAGGAAGGCCATCCGACACTGCGTCAAAGGGCCGCAGAAGTGACAATTCCTCCAACAGAGGAGGACAAAGCAACACTGAAAAGTATGCTTGAGTACTTAAAGAACAGCCAGAATCCAGAGATAGCAGGCAAATTCGGGCTTAGAGCCGGAGTTGGATTAGCCGCTCCGCAAATCAATGTTTCAAAACGGATGCTTGCCATTTATGGAACTGATGAGAAGGATAAGCTTCATTCCTATACCCTGTTCAATCCAAAGATTGTCAGTCATTCAGTCCAAAAAGCTTATTTATCCTCAGGGGAAGGCTGCTTATCAGTCGACCGCCCTGTTCCGGGATATGTACCTCGTTATCATAAAGTAAAGGTTCAGGCCTTCAATATGGATGGCGAGCCGATTACCATCCGTTTAACGGGATTAATGGCCATCATTATCCAACACGAAATCGACCATTTAAATGGCGTCATGTTCTATGATCATATCAATGCAGAACAACCATTTGCCGAAGTAGACAATGCCGTGATCATCGAACGGTAATCAAACAAAAAATCCCTGCATTCCTCTCTAGAAATGATAGGAATGCAGGGATTTTAACTTTGGCTCTGTTTGTTGATTGCAGCGGAAGGTGTGGTTGACTCCTGCGGAATCAGCGGATAGGAAGACACCAACTGATGCGCCCAAACACTCGAATAGGCACACCGACCGCCCTTGGTTTCACCGCCCGCAATCAACACTTAAGATTAACAAAGCTTATCTTTAAATAAGCTTCAATTGTTTTAAGGCATAATAGATTCCATCATCATCCACGCTCTTTGTAACAAAATCAGCATGCTCCTTCACCTGCTGTACACCATTGCCCATGACAACTCCGCATCCAGCTGCTTGGATCATCTCCATATCATTCAGAGCATCCCCAAAGGCATACACATCATCCATCGTGAAGCCCTTGCGCTTAATAACCTGTTCAATCCCCTTCGCCTTTGAACCTCCTAATGGAACGACATCCATTGAATAAGGATGCCAGCGAATGAATTGAATATCTGGATATTTACCCTCATAAAGCGCGGTTTCATGCTCCTCACAGAAAAGAAGCCCTTGATAGATATCCTGCTCCTTATAATAAACCGGGTCCAGTTCCGGATGAGGGAAGTGCAGGGTTCCCAAACTTTCTTCAATATACGGGTCATGCTTGACATTTGCTTTCATCGTCACATCATTCATAAATACCATTGAATGGCCATGCTGCCCGCTGTCCATTTCAAGTCTTGTTAATTGTTCTCTAGATAAAGGATTTCTATAAATCACTTCACCTTCAAAGACAACATATTGCCCATTAAAGGACACATATGAATCAATCTCCAGCTCCTTCAATAAGCCCTTGATCATAAATGGCGCTCTGCCAGTTGCAATGGCAATATAAGTACCATTTTTCTTTAATAAACGCAAAGCTTCCTTTGTCGACTGTGGAATCTTCTTCTCTGAATCCAGCAGTGTACCATCAATATCAAAAAAACAAATCTTTCCCATGACCTTCCTCCAGCCTGCATGTAAATACGTTTGATTTTTCCCATCTTCATACTATCACTAATATAATGACCCTTCCACTCCGTCACTTAAACATGACCATCCATAAAACACTGTCAATATATAACAAACTAAACAGCACCTGCCCGACATATACTATGAATATTCAAACGAGATAAGAAATTAATGAAAAGCATGCATATAAATCTGCAGATGTATTTACTTTCATTAAATAACCATTAAAATAAGAAGTAAAGGAGATGGTCAACCATGTTAAAAAAGCTCAGAAAAAAGCTTCTTAAACAATGGAAGGACCTGATGGGCAGGAAATCAATTGCATAATTTTTTGAAAAGCCCTTCAAATATCCTTGCGGAGGGCTTATTCTTTCGGTAAAGTAGATAACAGTCCACGCATTAATGGTTTAAACATGCAATGGTTAGGATATTTTCTTATAATAGTGACTAAAGGAACAAACCAAAAAAGGAAAACACTTTGAATAGATAAGGTGGCCTGGTTGTTGCTCCATGCCGCCTCTTTATTTATAAATTTTATTAGAGTTTAGTTAGGAGAGATTTTTATTATGATTTTTAAAGTTTTTTTTCAGGAAAATGCCGCTGAGGTACCTGTACGCGAAAAAACAAAAACTGCTTATGTTGAAGGAACATCTGAACGTGATGTTCGTCAAAAGTTAAAAAGCCTTCCTTTTAACATTGAATTTGTACAAGTACTTGATGCGGAATACTTGGAGTTTGAAAAGCAAAACCCAGATTTCCGCATCATGGAGATTGAGTAATATATGAAGTTCGTTAAAAATGACCAAACAGCTGTTTTCGCCCTTGGAGGGCTTGGCGAAATCGGCAAAAATACGTATGCGGTACAATTCCAAGATGAAATCGTCTTGATTGATGCCGGCATCAAATTCCCTGAGGATGAATTATTGGGTATCGATTATGTGATTCCTGACTATTCCTATCTTGTCAAAAACGTTGATAAGATTAAAGGACTATTCATCACACATGGCCATGAAGATCATATCGGCGGGATCCCTTATTTGCTCAAACAAATCAATATCCCTATATACGGCGGTAAGCTTGCCATCGGCCTGGTTAAGAAAAAGTTAGAAGAGCACGGACTGCTACGTCAAGCAACAATCCACGAAATTAAAGAGGATGACATTATCAAGTTCCGTAAAACTTCTGTTACTTTCTATCGGACAACCCATAGTATCCCTGATTCCTACGGGATTGTCGTAAAGACACCTCAAGGAAACATCGTTCATACAGGGGACTTCAAATTCGACTTCACACCGGTAGGAGAGCCTGCAAACTTAACAAAGATGGCTGAAATCGGAAAAGAAGGCGTCCTATGCCTTTTGTCTGACAGCACGAACAGTGAAATTCCTAATTTCACCATGTCTGAGCGTAAAGTGGGCGAAAGCATCCAGGATATCTTCCGTAAAGTGGATGGGCGGATTATTTTTGCAACATTTGCCTCTAATATTCATCGCCTGCAGCAAGTAACAGAAGCAGCCGTTGAAAACGGACGCAAGATTGCCGTATTTGGCCGCAGCATGGAAAATGCCATTGAAATTGGTCTTGAACTCGGATACATCAATGCACCGAAGGAAACATTCATTGATACCCAGACATTGAATCGGACACCAGCAAATGAAGTAACCATTCTTTGTACTGGATCACAGGGTGAGCCAATGGCAGCGTTATCAAGGATTGCCAACGGAACACATAGACAAATTCAAATCATCCCAGGAGATACGGTTGTCTTTTCTTCTTCCCCTATCCCTGGAAACACCATCAGCGTTTCACGGACAATCAACATGCTGTACCGCGCAGGAGCTGACGTTATTCACGGGCCGCTCAGCAATATTCACACATCCGGTCACGGCGGACAAGAAGAACAAAAGCTTATGCTTCGCTTAATGAAGCCGAAATTCTTCATGCCGATTCACGGGGAATACCGCATGCAGCGCACACATGTCCAGCTTGCTGTTGATTGTGGTGTAAAGGAAGAGAATTGCTTCATCATGGATAATGGCGAAGTACTCGCTCTTACACAGGACAGCGCATCCGTAGCCGGAAAGGTACCTTCTGGAAATGTCTATATTGACGGAAGCGGTATAGGTGATATCGGGAATATTGTGCTGCGTGACCGACGCATCCTTTCAGAGGAAGGATTGGTAATCGTTGTTGTAAGCATCAATATGAAGGAATTCAAGATTGCAGCCGGACCAGATATCATCTCAAGAGGCTTTGTCTACATGAGAGAATCCGGTGACTTAATCAATGATGCTCAAAACTTGATTACCCAGCATTTGAACAAAACGATGGCCAAGAAAACAACTCAATGGTCTGAAATTAAGAATCAAGTAACTGATACACTAGGACCATTCTTATATGAGCGGACAAAGCGCCGCCCAATGATCCTTCCAATTATCATGGAAGTATAATCGACAACGCAAAAGCGCAAGGCCCTTTCTAAAGGTGCCTTGCGCTTTTTATTATTATTCTTTTTTATCATCAAGCAGTTTCCTGACCATTCGTCCAAAAGGGACAATCAAGAGCACTCCGATTATTAACAGTGCCGCAAGCGCCGCCCAGCCTCTCTCCCCCTTAAAAGACTGAATCGTAATAAACGGGTCCAAAATAAAGGGAAGATGTGAAATTCCATATCCAAAAAAGGCCGTCAAGAATTGCAATAGAACAAACAGGAAGGCCAGACCCTGCCTCTTCCTCGTATAAATCAGATAAACAGCCCCAAAGTAAAAGATAAGAGATAGGGCGAACAGCCACCATACATCCAGACCGCTCTCAAAATGGCGAATATTATGCCCTCTCAGCGAGACAATAACCAGGATAGAGGCAAAGATAGCCGGCACGCTCCAAAACAAAGCATACCCCCTTGTCGTCTCACTGGCGGCTATGTCTCCCATTCTTTGTTTATAGAAATACAAAAATGATGCGCTGATAAACAAAACACTCACAACCGCAAGGAAAACAACACTCCATGAATAAGGACTTAAAAACAGCTTCCAGCTTAAAAGCTCCACCACTTCGTTCTCTCTGCGGATAAAACCTCCCTCAGAGATGGTCAGGCCGATAGAAAGGGCCGCCGGAATCAATAAGCCGGTTGAACCATATACGAAGAGAAACCAGCCTGTGTTCTTTTCTTTCTTATATAGCAGGTGGGCTAAAAAACGAATCAAAATCAAGATGACGACAACTATACCGGGAATGATCAAAGCCCTCCCATAATATTCGAGCGTATCTGGAAAAAAGCCAATCAACCCTACTACAAATAGAACAAAGAAGATAATCGTTATATGCCATAGGCGTGGATCATAAGCGTTCTCAAGTTTATGTACACTTGGTTTTTTGCTGACAAATCTGCCATAATAGGCGAAAAAACCGATTCCAAATTCAATGGAGGCAATGATGATATAAATATATAAGTAGCACCATAGTATCCCCATTGTGACTAATTCAACACTCATGACTCTTAGCCTCTTCTTTCCGTTATGTTTTCTCCATTTGACCATTATAATGTTTTTAAGCCAATGATTCATATGGATAAATTGTGACAAAATAGCCTACTTTAAATAATACCGAAGAAAATTTATCATGCACAGCAGAAAAGTTAAAAATACCATCTTTTACATTAAATAGTAGCAGATATCATAGAGAAATTTCATTTATTATTATAGGAAACTATTGTTTTTCAATCAATTTTTCCTTTATTCTATTAGAGGAGATGTTTTATTGGAGAAAGAGAAAGGAAATGGTCACATGAATTTATACATGTCGGCTGCATTCAATTGGGCTAATATCCAATGGGAGCAACTGCTTATTGACATAGGAGAGGTATTATTAAGGGTCCTTTTCTTCTATGTCATCTACAAATTAATCAAGATTTTCACAAACAAGGTCGTTGAAACGATCTTTGCCCGTCTGCAAGCGAAAAGCAAAGGAACAGATAACCGCACAAAAACACTTGAATCATTGACGAAAAATATTATCAGCTATATTTATTCATTCATATTAATCGTCACTATTCTGGAATTATTCGATATTAAGGTAACTGCCATCCTTGCCGGTGCTGGAATTGTCGGCCTTGCTGTCGGTTTCGGGGCACAAGGCCTTGTCAGTGATGTCGTTACAGGTTTCTTCATCCTTCTTGAAAGACAAATTGATGTCGGTGATGAGGTGACAATCGGACTTATAAAGGGAACCGTTGAAGTTGTCGGTCTTAAGACCCTTCAAATAAGGGATTATGACGGAAGCCTTCATTTTATCCCCAATAGACAGATTGCCACAGTAAGCAATCATTCACGAGGCACAATGAGAGCGATGGTTGAGATCAAGTTAAGCGAGAATGACCATTTCGATCTCATTACCATGGTCATTCAGGATATTTGCAGAAAAATGGCGGAGGAAAATGACGATATCGTCCTTGGTCCAGACATTCTCGGTATTCAAGAGCTTGGCATTTCGGATTTCACGATTCGGATTGTTGCAAGAACAACCAATGGGCAGCAGGCATATGTTGAGCGTGTACTGCGCCAGCAAATCAAGCTTGCCATTGATGAGATTAGAAAACAAGAAGCAGCAAAAGCGGCAGAATAGGACAGAGAATAGGCCAGGTCCATATAACGGACCTGGCCCTTTTTTCTCAAGATTATGCCTTATGCAGGTAATCGCTGATAAGATTAACGGCAAATTCAATTGCTGCTTCATCAGGGTTCATTTTCGCATGATGAAGACCATACGGGGAATTAACACCAAGCCAGAACATAAAGCCTGGGATATCCTTGATCATATACCCAAAGTCCTCCCCTGTCATGGCCTCCTTGCACTGGGTCAAGGAAGCTTCTTTATGCTCATGTACAAATGACATGAACTCCTTCGTGACGTTTTCTTCATTATAGACTTGATAATAAGATGCCCCAAAATCTATTTTGACCTGGCAATTGAAGGTAACCTCAGCACCCTTCGCCATTTGCTTAATCCTATCCCTGACTAATACCATCGCATCCTCTGACAAGGTTCGGATTGTTCCCTCAATACGGGAGGTTTCTGCAATGATATTCTGGACCGTTCCTCCCGTAATCTTCCCAATGGTTACAACAGCCGAATCCATCGGATTAATGTTTCGAGAGACAATCGTTTGAAGCTGATTAACAAACTGACAAGAAGCTACTACCATATCATTCGTCAAATGCGGATAAGCGGCATGACCGCCTTTACCGATAAAATCAAGATATAATTCTGATGTATTGGCAAAAAGCAGCCCAGGCTTCGTCGCGATTGTCCCAACTGGATATTCAGGCGCCACATGAAGCCCAAAGATCATCTCAGGCTTCCATCGTTTGAAGATATCCGTCTGAATCATTTCCTGCGCACCGCCAGGTCCTTCTTCAGCTGGCTGGAACATAAAAAGGACATGATCATTAATAGGATTTTTTACAAGTTGGGTTAACACTCCTAGAGCAATGGTCATATGGAAATCGTGCCCGCAAGCATGCATCCTTCCTTCATGAAGAGAGGTGCAGGACAGACCTGTTTCCTCTTTAATCGGCAGCCCGTCTATGTCTGCTCGATAACCAATTGTCCTTTTCGGGCTAAGTCCCTTGACGCGAACAAAGATACCTGTTTTCCACGTTTCCCATTCGACACTTTCCTGCGGAAGGCTTTTTATGTAATCCAGTAAATAGGCCTGTGTTTTGAATTCCTGGAAGCCAAGTTCAGGTATTTGATGCAGGTCCCTCCGGATTTTAATCAGCTTATCCTTATCCACTCTTTCTCCACCTCGACTTTCATCTGAAAACAGGCGCGGAAAGTCATTTCCGCGCCCTCTCATTCAGGATTAGAGCTGTCGAAGCTCGTCCTTGATTTCAATTTTTGATTTTTCAACATCGTTGATATGTTTGATGACTTTCGCAGGAACACCTGCTACCACCGTATGGGCAGGTACATCCTCTACAACGATTGCACCAGCTGCGACAACGGCTCCTTCGCCAACTCGAACACCTTCTAGAATGACAGCATTTGCCCCAACGAGAACATTATCCTCAATCACAACTGGGTTCGCAGAAGGCGGCTCGATTACACCAGCTAAGACAGAGCCTGCACCAATATGACAGTTCTTCCCTACTGTTGCACGTCCTCCAAGCACAGCGTTCATATCAATCATCGTTTTTTCGCCAATGCTGGCTCCGATATTGATGGAGGCACCCATCATGATAACAGCATTATCACCGATATGCACTTGGTCACGGATAATAGCACCAGGTTCAATACGGGCATTGATTCCTTTAAGATCTAAAAGAGGAATAGCAGAGTTGCGTCGGTCGTTCTCTACAACATAATCTTCAATCTTCTCTTTATTCTCTTCAAGTACTGGCTGGATTACAGACCATTCTCCGAAGACAACTCCAGTACTGCCGTTAATAAAGGCAGAAGCTTCGGGACCGAAATCAAGTCCTTCCAGCTGTCCTTTTATGTATACTTTCACCGGGGTTTTCTTCACACTATTTCCGATAAAAGAAATAATCTCATTAGCGTCCATCATTTTCATGCTGATTCCTCATCTCCCACTACATAATTTTCTTAACTTTAACAAACAAAAAAATGAAATTCAAGTCAATCCTTACATTTTGATTCAGCGGTCATCATCTGAAGCGCAAGGTCAACAAATGCCTTTACCTGTCTAAGTTCTAATGACGCTTCACTGCAGACAATCCATGTTTTCCGGTCAACCGCCTGCCCGTCTTTATCAAACAAAGGAAGCTTATAATAGGAAGCATCCTCTTCCCTTAAGGAGATTCCCGGCAAGATGGCATATCCAATTCCATTCATCACCATCTGTTTACAGGTTTCGATTTGGTCGACTAAGATTGTCCGCGTCGGCGGAATACTATAATGACGAATCCACCAATTCTGGATTTCCCTATAATAGTTTGAATCACTCTTAAATAGAATAAAAGGTTTCTCCGTATCCATCGCGTCTGAAAGCTGGCTCAATTCTGTATCAACCAAAAATAAAGGATCATTAAATAACAGCTTCTTATATCCGCTCCAGTCTGGGCTCCCTCGCAAAATACCAATATGAGCATTCCCATTGTATAAATTCTCGATCATTTCGCTGCTCCAACCGGTTACAAGCGAGATTTTAACATTGGGATAGGCTGCTACATATTTCTTCAAAACCGAGGGAAGCCAGTACTGACCGGCGATAGAAGCGCTCGCAATCTTTAAGGTCCCTTGAACATCATGTGTAAGGGCATCCACTCTTTCGCGCGCCTTACTCTTTAACTTCAATGAATCCCGCGCATATTGAACGACAATCTCTCCCGCCTCTGTCAGCATCATTCCCTTTGGAGAACGGATAAAAAGAGCGGTACCCCACTCTCTTTCAATCGATTGAAGGCGCTGAGACAAAGCCGGCTGGGAGACAAACATTCTTTCAGCCGTCCTTCTCAAATTCAATTCTTCTGCCAATGTGTCCAATAGTTCAAAATCGGTTATCATCATTCGGTTCCCTCACTGCTCTATATCCTTTAATCGAACGCACAGTTTATTGTACCTTCTAACCTCAGGTAACCGCAAACATTAACCACGTGATTCTTCGACTTCTTTTCTTGGCATGAAAAGGATAAGAATGAGCGCACAAAGCGCAAGGATAAAGACTCCTGTATAAACGTATCCCAAGGCATGCGTCAGTCCGCTTTGCAGCTGGCTCAATTTTTCCGGAGCCAATGTACTGCGTACTTCAGCACTTAACAATTCATTTACGGAATTGAGATCAAGCTTCTCACCCGAATAATCGTGACTTAGAAAATATGCCTGAAGGCGATTGTTAAGAATTCCTCCCAGCACGGCCGCTCCAACAGTATTACCAAGATTCCTCATAAACATATTGGCCGCTGTTGCCGCACCGCGGCTCTCCCATTCCACCGTGGACTGAATGGAAACGATGAAGGCTGTACTTGTCAAGCCCATTCCAGCGCCAGTCAAGAACGATCCAAATGCTGCTAAGAAAGGATTTGGAAGAGAGGGAAGAAGCATAAATATCGTTCCTCCAAACACAAGAAAGACACCGCCAAGGATACACGTTTTTCTGTACCCAATCTTTAAAAGCAGGTAACCAGATGCCGTAGAGGCAATTGGCCATCCGATTGACATGACTGTCAATGTAAACCCTGCAATCGTGGGTGAAAGCCCCATTACACCTTGAACAAAGGCAGGCAGATAGCTTGAGATTCCGATTAAAATCATCCCAGTCAAAAGAGAGGTTAAATTAGCAATGAGAATGGGACGGATTCTCCAAACAGCAAACGGCATCACCGGCTCCTCAAATCGATTCTCATGTCTAACGAACAAATAAAACAACAGAGCGATAATCCCTATGTACAGAAAACTTTGCGAAGACAGCCAGTCAAAGCGGATGCCACCTTCCACAAACACATACATAGAAAGCGTAATAGAGCCTGTAATCAGCGCTGCACCCAAATAATCAATTTTATGCTTTTTCCGCTTTACTTCCTCATGGAAGAAGAAGACTAAACCGCATACGGCCAGAAGTCCAAGGGGAATATTGATCCAGAAAATCCAGCTCCAAGAGGAATACTGAACAAAAAAGCCACCAAGGGCAGGTCCTAGAATCGCGGAGATTCCCCATACGCTTGATAAATATCCTTGAATCTTTGCCCGCTCTTCTCGCGAGTAAATATCACCTACCACTGTCATGGCAATGGGCGTAACCGCTCCAGCTCCAAACCCTTGAATGAGCCTGAAGAAAATCAGACTTTGCATTGACCAGGCAAAACCGGCAAAGAGAGACCCAATCATAAAGACAGAGATTCCAAACAACAATACAGGCTTACGGCCAAATAAGTCAGCCAGTTTTCCATAGATGAGCACTGTTACCGTATTCATGAGCAGATAGGCTGAAAATACCCAGCTGTATAGTGAAAATCCCCCTAGCTCGCCGACAATCTCCGGTAAGGCCGTTGAAACGATTGTTCCCTCAACAGCACTCATAAAGGTTGCCAGAATAATGGAAATAAGAACGAGCGGGCGGTTCGTTTTTCTTTTCTTACTATTCGTTTTTTTCGTCTCCAAAACAGAACCCCCTTAAAAACCATTGTATCCAAAACGAGGAATCCAAGAAAGTCCCTTCCCTGTATATTCCTTCAGAAAGATAAGAAAAAGCCTCCTAACGATGGAGGCTCTTCATTAATTGTATTTCATTTTCTTCACCAATCGGTTTACTTGCTTTAAAATCTGTCTTCGCGTTAGAATTCCTGCAAATGTCCCTTTATTCTCCACCACACATATAAACGGATGATCGATTAACAATTCCAATGCTTCCTCAATGGCATCGTTCACATCAAGACATGGAATGTCACCGTTCATCACATCCTCAACCTTAATCTGGTCAAGCTTCTCAAACTCAATTCGCTCAAGTCCCATTATGACATCCATAATTTTGGGTGTACTAATCAAGCCCTGAAGCTTAAATGTATGGTCGAGAACAGGTATGGCCGTATACCCGCTTCTTGTCAGGACAAGAAGGGCATGTTCGAGATTATTACCCTTTTGGACATGTGCCACACGTTCAGACGATATCATCAAATCTTTGACAGCCAGTTCAAACCCATCTAATTTTTGTATTTCCAACATGGAAAAGAACCCCTTTATCTAGTCATCCATCATTAGCAGATGCTATTCTTGGCGGTGTTTTTTATGATTTTAGTGGCAGCATCCTTTTATGATGTTCATCGATCTAATTAGCTGTAGATTAACTCAAAAATCTCAATAGCGATCATATCAATATTATCAAATTGATATTTCAAAGTCTTCCCTTTGTCTTGGAAAATTTCCAACTCAAATGTTTCTGTTTTATCAAAGAAAGTGACTTGGCATTTCACCTGGCCTTCAACTTCAAACACACGTTGTGCTGTATCAGATACTTTCGCTTGCTCTTGCAAATTTTTTAATCGTGTAAGAATTCCTTGTAAACGTGACATATTTAATATATGCTCCTTTCGTGACTACCAACAAATAGTTTCTCTTAGGTATCCATCATTTATAGGATAGTGGAATAAGCCTTAATTGTACACCAAAAGTCTTTACTTATTCTTTGCCATTTATGTCAATGTGTTACCCAATTTAAGAGACTTACCCATTTTAACATAAAAACAATGGGATAAAAATTCCACTCACCTATTTTTTCATCCGGAATTTTTTGGTCAGATTCTTTCATATACCCCAAAGCCCTCTTTTCCATGTTACGATAAGCAAAGAGTAAAACGATGATTATAGAAAGGGGTTGAGCGTAGTGGAACCCATCCTATTCTTTACACAGCCCGGATGCCCGCCATGCGCCTTTGCAAAAAATTATTTTGATGAACACGGCATTGCCTATACATTACTTGATATCAAGAAGGATGCCAAAGCTCGAAAGACATTAATGAATCAATATGATTCCTATTCGACGCCTACCTTCGTCATTAATGGAGAAGTCATCATCGGCTTCGATCAAGAGCGGATTACCAAGGCGCTCGGTTAATTGGAAAAGCCACTCTGATCTTAGAGTGGCTTTCATGGTCATACCTTAGCAATTATTCGACTGATATCCATCCTAAGGAAGCAAATGGTGTAATGGATGCGTATTTGATGAATCCAAGCACGGTTCCCCAGATTCCGTCATCAGATTTAGTAACTTCTGATTGGTCGTTTTCACTCTTTTCAACCGTAGGATTATCACTTAATCCCTCGGGATCAAAGCTGATTTGATAGTCATCAATGGCCCATTCATTGTCTTCAAACGTCAGCCCAACGGCCTCATAATGTCCATCATAGCTTACAGGTCCTTCACTTGATTCTTCAAACCATTCATACACATACCATTTATCCCGCTCTATGTCATAGCCAAGCTTTGTGTTTTCATCATATGTAAAGAAAGGGATATAATAAAGGGCAAAATCAGTCCCGTAGGCAAGATATCCTTCCCCATCCATATTCTCCTTCACATTCATCTCAATAAAATCCTTTGTGTATTCCTTCGTAAAGTAACGCCCAAGGGATTCTTCTATCTCTTCCATGCTTCTTGGGTTTTCAGTTATGGCTAATTGGGCATCAAAAGCTTCCTGCAGGAAACGAAAGGCTTCCTCCTCACTTAATGGCCTGTCCGCTTTTACATTCAAAAGAGGAAAGACGATGAATATGGCTAAAGACGCAAGAAACGTTCGCAAAAGATGCTTCATTCTTCATCCTCCTATAGTGTAGGAATTTGTTCGTATAATTAGGCTATTCCCCATTTATGAAGGCCTTACACTTTTCATTAGAAAAAGATAGAGAACCCTTTCCTGCACCCTAAATCAGAAAGTATATTGCCGCAAATGTGATCCCCCATCCATCGAAATGCACTCTCCATTTATATATTGCGCCTGGTCCATAAAAAGGAAACAGGCAAGTTCAGCAATCTCTTCAGGTGTTCCAAGACGGCCAAGCGGGACATGCTCAATCGTCCTTTTTTCCGCCTCTTCAGATTGAAACAGTTTCCCCGCTCCTCCTGTACGCTCGATCGGACCCGGTGCAATGGCGTTAACTCTTATACCATATTTCCGCCCCCATTCTACAGCCAGTGTTCTTGTCATAGCGAGTACACCTGCTTTAGCCGAAGCAGAATGAACGACATGCGGTGCTGCATCCCAAGCATAAGTCGCAATCATATTCGTGATAGATCCTTTTATCTGATGGTCAATCCAGTATCTTCCGACAGCACTGCTGCAATAAAAGGTCCCATTTAACACAATATCAATAACAGCCTTCCACCCATTAGGAGATAAATCCTCTGATGGACAGATAAAATTCCCCGCTGCGTTATTGATCAGGAAATCCACAGTCCCAAAGGTACGCACGGTCTCTTCTACCATTTCGTTTACATCCTCCACCAGGCGGACGTCCATTTGAATGGTCAAGAGTTCTCCTTCTTTAGCGGCGATTTCTGCCTTTGCTGACTCCAGTCTTTCACGGTTTCTTCCCGTGATGACCACCTTCGCCCCTTCCGAGATGAATTTCTTTGCCATGGCTAAACCCATCCCGCTTGAACCACCGGTAATGATAACTACCTTCCCCTTCATCCTATCCCTCCATTATTGAGAATATTCAATTAATTTTACCACATTTTCATCCAAAAAATGTAAGTTAATAAAATCCTAAATTCCGGCATAGATGAGCAATAGCTCTATTTATCTATTGACCTTCAAGGAAACAAAAAAACAGACGAATAACCAAATGGTCATCCGTCTGTTGGACTAATCGTATTTAAGGGAATTTCCCAATCACCTAAGAAGCTTTAATCATCTCATTAAATTTTGATAATGTGCTGATCAATGTCTGCTTCTTATGAATCCCTTTCCCGTTAACCTTTATACCATTTAACACAATAAATACTCGGCCTGTCTTGCCGTTCTGTTTAAAACCATAAATGTATACTTTAATCATCCCGAATTTTGAAGGAATATACAACATTTCATATTGCTTGCTTTTGCTTTTATTCATTTTCAACATCCTCATCTTTTAGACTTCGGGAAATGTACGTTGATGGTTAGCCTTCCACATGAAAAGCATAAGGGTTATTATTATAGTTTACCTTAAACCATCCTAATTTACCATAGATTGAGAGAAAGTCCTTCCTGCATTCGAATTACTTAACAAACCAAAGCCCTGCATGATAGGATGGGAAAGAATATAAAAAGCAAAATTGCGAAGAAAAGGGAAATGCCATGAAAACACTTTCAAGACGTTCTTTTCTAAAAAAAGGGGCGCTATATGGAGTTACCCTGCTCACTTCATTAGCGGGGGGAAGATACTATATGAAGGAAGTAGAACCTGATTGGGTTGAAATCAACCAGTATACATATTCGCATCTTCTGATTCCTCCTTCATTTAACCAAACCCGTATCGTCCAATTTAATGACACCCACATCGGATTTCAATATGACTTGACTGATCTAAAAAAGACCGTTCAAACTATTAACGATTTCAAGCCAGATTTAATTTGCTTTGCAGGGGATTTACTTGACAATCCGGATGAATATAGTGTCCCCTCAGAATTATATAGCCTTCTAAACTCTTTGAAAGCTCCTCTCGGAAAATACGCTGTCTACGGGAATCATGACCATGGAGGTTATGGAACAGAGCTTTATGAACAAACGATGGACAAATGCGGCTTTAAAGTACTAAAGAATGCTTCTGATATCGTTCAAAAGAACGGGGAAAGCATGCTGATTGCCGGTGTAGACGATTCTAGTCTTGGTGCACCAGATATCGCCCAAGCACTCTCTGGGAAACCAAGAAACCTGTTTACCCTTCTTTTATCCCATGCCCCAGATTATGCGAACGAAGCCGCTCGCTACCCCGTTCATTTGCAATTGAGCGGTCACAGCCACGGGGGACAAGTACAGATTCCCTTGGTAGGTCCATTGATTACACCGCCGCACGCTAAGGAATACAATGAAGGATTATACGAATTAAGCGATTCCTTCTCCCTCTATGTTAACCGAGGGTTAGGAACTACCAGGATTCCTTACCGTCTGCTATGCAGGCCTGAGATTACTGTCTTTGACCTTTATCATGGCGAAGCCGGCATGCAGCCCTCCGAAACATGAAACAGCAGGCGTTTCTAAAACGCCTGCCTATTATTTGAATGCTTGGCCCAGCCAATAGGCGGTCAAACACAGCATCACCGACCCTAGCAAGGACAAGAGAAGATAAACAGTAAGCGTGCTTAGCCTCTTCTCCTTCCAAAGCTGAACTGTTTCCACACTAAAGGTTGAGAAGGTTGTGAATGCACCTAAACATCCGGTAAAGATCAATCTGCCTTCTGGAGATGCTGCATTCAACCCAATCCCGGCCATGAGTCCAATTAAGAAGGAACCGGCTAAATTAATGAACAGCACTGCTGAAGGAAAGATAGAGGTTCTCCCTTTCATCCCTTCTGTTATTGCATATCGTATGAACGTGCCAATGAATCCTCCTAACATAACTGAAATCATTTGACTCCCCCCCTGCCTTTACGAAGTAAGGCAGCCGCCGCCAGCCCGCATAAGGCCATGCCGACCCCAATGAATAAGGTTAGCATCATATATAGAAGTGCAGCTGCAGGATCTGTATCCAAAAGTCTGACCGTCTCCAGGGCATATGTACTCATTGTGGTGAATCCGCCGCATAATCCGGTTCCCAGGAAAAGTTTTAAATTCGAAAATCTCTCGTCCCTAAATAAGGAAAAGGTCAAAAAGGCTAAAATAAAAGAGCCGATACTATTAATCAGAAATGTCGCCAAGGGGAAAACTGTATAAGGGATGATCTCATTCATTCCGTACCGAAGGCATGCGCCTATCGCTCCGCCCAGAGACGCTAGTAGACCATTCTTCATCATTTTATTCACTCACTTATGTATAAGATATGCATTTAGAATACTCATCCCTCATCAAAAAAGCAATAACCCTTCATTCATTAAGCAATTGGTGATAACTCGAGCGATGTTTTCCCTTTCATCCATTTGCTAGACACGGTATAATTATTAGTATCAAACTTAGTATTCACCGCTAAAATACACGAAAGAATAGAAAGGACAATTTATGAAAGAAACGAGAGGGAACAACCGAAATCAAAAATCCTACTCGGCAGATGATTTGGCCGAAGCCATTTATTCTGTAAACAGGCATGCTAAAACAGCCTCAAATCCAAAATTTCTTTATCACTTAAAAAAGTGTTCATTAACCAAAATGCTGGAAGAAGGAAAAGCGAAGAAGCTTGGGCTTCAATTCTCCGATCACCCTCATCTCAGTTTCCAGCAGTCTGATGTGCTGATTGAATGCGGAAAGTATACCTTTCATATCCCCCCATGCAAAGGGGACTTTACGAATTTGCCACATTTAGGCCATCTATCAAAAAACATTCGTAATCCATCCTCAAAAATTCCTCTCTCTAAAGCCAAGCAGCGATTGATGATTTACACTGGCATTAAAGAGGAAAGCGAAGATACTGGAAGAAAACAGCACTCACCGCGTAAATACTATAAACCAACATTTGCACGGCTTGGAGAAAGCTATCCTTATACAGAGTGGAAAAAATAAGAACTGCTGATTTAATTGTTTCAGCAGTTCTATCCACCATGCTCTTTATTCCTTCCTCTCTTATATACTCTTGCCCGGAAAACCCACCCTTTCGCCTTAAAGAAAACCACCATTACAACAGCACTAATTCCCATTACGAGCATCACATACCAAAAACCGTGTTTCCATCCGGCCATTGGCATAAAAGAGAAATTCATACCGTATAGACCAGCGATAAAGCTGAGCGGCATAAAGATCGTCGTAATGATGGTGAGCGCCATGATTGTTTCATTCATATTATTGGAATTTACACTCATGTAATTATCGCGCAGGTCTGCTGAAAAATCCCGGTATCCCTCAATCATCTCCCGTAATTTCAAAAGATGGTCATACACATCATTAAAATAATATTGTTTCTCAGAAACAAGGGTCATTTTTTCCGTATGTGTAATGCGGTAAAGTAAATCATTCATTGGAAGTATGACCCTTCTAATTCTGAAAATAATCATCCTAAGATCATATAAATGATTCATCAATTCCTTAATGGAGAGCAAATCTGCATTTTCCTCCAGAGCATTCAGCCTTTCCTCGATATCATAGGCCTTTGGAAAATATTCATCGACTACCCTGTCTATCAATTGGTGCAGGATATCAATCGGGGTATCCAGCGATTGACCGAGAGCCGTTTCCCACACCTCATGTATTGCGTTAATTGTCATTTGATGATAGGTAATAATAAATTGCTCACTAACAAACAAATCTAGCTCGGCCATTAAATAATCCTCTTTAAGTGCATAGATGACAAGAAACATATAATCCTCAAAAAAATCGACTTTAGGCCGTTGATTGATAGCATCTAAGCAATCCTCCACTGCCAAGGGATGAAACTGATATTGGCTAAACAGTCTTGCTGCTTCCTCTTTTGTCGGAGACGAAAGATCCACCCAAACCCATTCATATTCGCCTAATTTCGAAAGGGAATAATCTGCCTCCTCGACCTTGCCGGATGGTGTCTTCCCCAGCATGCGATACATCTTAATTCCTCCAGACATCATCTGTTAGTTACTAGCGTCCCCAATCAAGCTGGATTTATTTTCATATAGAATCATGAATCAAATTCTGGATGGTGTACACGTAAATGAAGCAAATATATAATAGAAGGATACATACTAGAGAGGAGAACCAAAATGGAACACCTGATCAATCCAAAAGTTAAACAAATCGAAATTTCGGGCATCCGGAAGTTTTATAATCTTGTCTCAGAGATAGACGGGGTTCTGTCTTTCACGATTGGATTGCCGGATTTTCCTACCCCTTTGCATATTAAAGAGCAAGCGATAGAGGCAATCGAGAATGACATGACTACCTACACACATAACGCAGGCATGCTCGCACTACGCGAGGCTGCTGCTGCCTTTATGTCTGAGAAATATTCATTGGCCTATAATCCAAACAATGAGATTATCGTGACCGTAGGAGCAAGCCAGGCGATTGATATTGCTTTTCGCACCATTTTGAAAGAAGGGGATGAGGTCATCCTTCCAGGCCCTGTCTATCCTGGATATGAGCCGCTTATTAAGCTTGCAGGCGCAGTACCTGTTTATGCCGACACAACGGGTACATCCTTTAAAATGACCAAAGACGTAATTGCCCCTCTCTTAACAGAGAAGACAAAATGCGTTGTTCTCCCCTACCCTTCTAACCCGACCGGTGTTTCCTTGACCAAGGAAGAATTAACTGAAATTGCCGACCTGCTGAGAGGCCGGAATACCTTTGTTCTTGCAGATGAGATCTACAGCGAGCTTACTCTTGACCGAAAGCATATATCCATTGGTACAATCTTGAGAGAACAAACGATTATCATTAATGGGGTTTCCAAATCACATGCCATGACAGGCTGGAGAATTGGCTTTTTAATGGCTCCCGAAAGTATCGCCAAGCATATGCTTAAGGTTCATCAATACAACGTATCATGCGCTTCTTCCATATCACAAATGGCCGCACTTGAGGCGATGAAAAACGGCAAGAATGATGCTGTCATGATGAAAGAAGAATATCGAAATAGACGGGATTATGTTTATGGTCGCTTGGAGAAGATGGGATTAAGAACCGTCATGCCTGACGGAGCGTTCTACTTCTTTGTAGAGATCCCAGATGGTTTCAGCACCTCTCTTGATTTTGCGCTGGAATTAGTCCGCAAGAAGAAGGTTGCCGTTGTCCCAGGATCAGCTTTTTCTGAATATGGCGAGGGTTATTTCCGTTTTTCCTACGCTGTATCCATGGAGTCCCTTATAATAGGACTGGACCGGCTGGAACTATTTCTTGAAGGAAAATGAAAAAGGGGAGGAGCGTCTAAACGCTCCTCCCTTTCCTTATTCCTTTACTTCCAGTATTTATATAGAGCCTGTGTCCCTTTTTCTCCCAGACCTTCTTCTGCCAGCTCCTCATACAAGGATTTAGCGAGTGACACGCCTGGAAAATCAAGACCAAGCGCTTCACTTTCATCTAGGACAATCTTTAAATCTTTTATAAAATGCTTTATGTAAAATCCAGGCTCAAAATCGCCCTTTAAGATGCGCGGAGCAAGATTCGTCAACGAAAAGCTTCCTGCGGCACCCCCAGAAATACTCTTCAGCACTGTCTCAGGGTCCAAACCTGCCCTTTTAGCATAGACAAGTGATTCGCATACGCCAATCATCGTACCTGCAATGGCCATTTGGTTGCAAAGCTTTGTATGCTGGCCTGAGCCCGCAGACCCTTGATACTCAATATTCGTTCCCATTGTACGGAACAAAGGCGTAATCATGTCGAAATCTTTCTTCTCCCCTCCAACCATAATGGCGAGAGCACCATTTCTTGC
Source organism: Pradoshia sp. (assembly GCF_051873915.1). Classification (NCBI taxonomy): domain Bacteria; kingdom Bacillati; phylum Bacillota; class Bacilli; order Caryophanales; family Bacillaceae; genus Pradoshia; species Pradoshia sp. The sequence goes on along the minus strand of NZ_JBJEFJ010000111.1, from coordinate 78,782 downwards.
ACCGATATCTCCTCCAGATACAGGAGCATCAAGCACATGAATCCCCTTCTCCTTCCCGGCCGCAAATAGCTTCTTGGCAAGCTGTGGAGCAGAGGTAGTCATATCAATTAAATATGTACCAGCCTTAGCCTGATTAATTAATCCGTGTTCACCTAAATAGACTTCTTCCACATCTTTTGGGAACCCGACCATTGTGAGGATGATCTCTGCATTAACAGCCACATCTTGAACCGTATCTGCCCATCTCATTCCCTCTGTAATTAAATCTGCGCACTTTTCTTTTGTTCGTGAATAACCAATCAACGGGTAGCCAGCCTTCATAATATTCCTGGCCATGCTTTTGCCCATTACACCCAAACCTATAAAGCCAATTGTTTGTTTCTGCATCAATAAGCCCTCCAAAAGTACATCATCTTTCTTCTTCATTCTATCATATAGGGATAGAAATCAGCCGGCAAATAACCTTTATCCTTTAGGAAAACAAAAAAAATCAACTGGTTTCCCAGTTGATTAAGAAAGGGGGGTCACTAAAAGCATGTTGCTGTTGTGTCCATACTTAAGTTACCCCTATTTTTCTTTTATCAAACACAAAAAGATCTTTTTACTAAAAATTATTTTTGTGCTGTTGCTTCCTTAACTAGTTCTACAGCTTGGGAAGCTGTTTGCATTTGTAAAGCTTTTGCTGCTAATTCTTGCATGTCTGTTAATGACAATGTTTTGATTTGAGAACGAGCACGAAGAATAGAAGTAGCACTCATTGAGAACTCATCTAATCCTAAGCCGACAAGAAGTGGAATCGCAAGCTCATCGCCCGCCATTTCTCCACACATGCCTGCCCATTTACCTTCTTTGTGTGCTGCATCAATAACCATCTTAACAAGACGAAGGATTGCAGGGTTATAAGGCTGGTATAAGTAAGAAACGCGTTCGTTCATACGGTCTGCAGCCATTGTGTATTGAATCAAGTCATTTGTTCCAATGCTGAAGAAGTCAACTTCTTTAGCGAATTGATCAGCGATAACAGCTGTGGAAGGAATTTCAACCATAATTCCAAGTTGGATGGAATCAGATACTTGAACACCTTCTTGAATCAATTTTGCTTTTTCTTCTTCAAGGAGTGCTTTCGCTTCACGGAATTCATCCAATGTAGCGATCATTGGGAACATGATACGCAAGTTTCCGTATACAGAGGCTCTCAAAAGCGCTCTCAATTGCGTTCTGAAAATACCTTTTTCTTCAAGGCATAGACGAATCGCACGGAAACCAAGGAATGGATTCATTTCTTTCGGAAGATCCAAGTATGGAAGCTCCTTATCGCCGCCGATGTCAAGTGTACGAACGACAACAGGTTTGCCCTCCATGCCTTCTAGAACAGCTTTGTAAGATTCAAATTGTTCGTCTTCAGAAGGAAGGTTTTCACGGCCCATGTATAAGAACTCAGTTCTGTATAAGCCTACAGCTTCCCCGCCGTTTGAGATAACGCCGGATAAATCATTCGGTGTACCGATGTTAGCTGCAAGCTCAACATGATGGCCATCAGCTGTAACAGTTTTCTCATTGACAAGTTTAGCCCATTCAAGCTTTTGCTGAGCATATGCATCAGCAGCTTTCTTGTATTCTTCAATCAATTCAGGCGTCGGATTGATGTGAACCTCACCTTTCAGACCATCAAGGATGATCATATCGCCATTTTGAATAGATTCAGTCGCTTGTTTTGTTCCAACAACCGCTGGAATTTCAAGGGAACGAGCCATGATAGCAGAGTGAGAAGTACGTCCGCCGATATCAGTTGTAAACCCTTTTACGAAATCTCTGTTAAGTTGAGCTGTATCAGAAGGTGTTAAATCCTCTGCCACAACGATTACTTCTTCAGAAATCATGCTTGGGTTAGGGATTTGAACGCCTAATAAGTGGCTGATTACACGCTTCGTAACGTCACGGATATCAGCTGCTCTTTCTTTCATATATTCATTATCCATTTGTTCGAACATCATAATGAACATGTCTGCCATTTCGCGCATCGCAAATTCAGCATTGATTTTTTCTGATTTTACTTTTTCTTTAACAGCACCAAGCAATTCAGGGTCATTTAAAACAAGGATGTGAGCGTCAAAGATAGCTGCTTTGTCTGCACCTTGTTCTACTTTTACCTTCTCGCGAATTGATTCCAATTCAGATTGGGCTTTATTTACAGCGCTATCAAGACGCTCCATTTCAGCCTTCTCATCTGTGATGGATTTCTTGCTAACAGTTAAATCAGGTTCAATTAAACGATAAGCTTTTGCTATGACAATCCCATTTGATGCCGCTATTCCGTTTAACATCGTTGTCATTACTTAGCCAAACCTTCTTTAACTAAAGTTTCTTCGATTGCGTTTAATGCATCTTGCTCATCGCTGCCTTCTGCAGAGATTGTGATGTCAGCGCCAGCGCCGATACCTAGAGACATAACACCCATGATAGACTTCAAGTTAACTTTCTTTTCTTTATATTCTAAGTTAATGTCAGAGTTGAATTTACCTGCAGTTTGAACAAGCAAAGTTGCTGGACGTGCATGAATTCCTGTTTCGTCGATTACGTGAAAAGATTTTTGTACCAAAATAATCAAGCTCCTTTATTAATTAATTTCATTTCAGGCCAATATAATTTCTAGCTGCTACATCTTTATGTGATTTTACCCAAATTCTACGGGTTCTATGTACAAAGCGTCTAGCAGTCGAAAATTTCGTCCCTTTTATGTGATAGGAGAGGTTGTATCCCATCACATAAAATGTACCGAAAATCGACAAAGAGTTCAACGCTTTTATTTATGGAGGAAAAAATTTCTTCCACCATGCTGCTTATCATTGGGATTGAGTTTTCTATCGATGTTCATAATCGGAGACATACATAAAACATCCAATTAAGCATGTCACACGTTTCCCGCGAAATGGTATGTCATTCATATTTATAGCGAACAAGGAAATCAGTCACATGGCAAGTAGCCGTGCGGCCTTTTTAATTTTACACTAGATGAACAGAATAAAACAACTAGGAGAAATGCACTTTTAATCCTATTTGCGCAAAAATCCACTTATCGTTCATAAATCATTTTCTTTGTCATCCCGCCGTCAACGATTATATTTTCTCCATTAATGAAATCATTGCTGGAATCACTTAGAAATAGACATAATCTGGCTATATCTTCAGGTTTCCCGACCCTTTTAGAGAAATGCTGTTCATGATCGATGTCTCGTAAATGATCATACTCCTTTGTCTCTATCCAGCCTGGACTAATAGAATTAACCCGGATTTGTCTTTCGGCCAAGGAGGCGCTTAAAGCATGCGTCAAGGCAATGATTCCTCCTTTCGTTGCCGCATAGGCTTCTGAATCAGGTTCAGATTGGAACGCTCTTGTCGATGCAATGTTGATTATGCATCCTTTCTCGTTCATCAATTTTGCCCCCTCCCGTGCGAACAAAAATACAGACCGCAAATTAGACTGAATGATTCGGTCCCACTGCTCCGTTGTCATTTCAAGCAAGGGAACAAATGTGGATACACCTGCATTATTAATTAGCACATCCAGCCGTCCGTACTGCTTCCGAATATATTCCATTACCTCAAGCACCGTATCCTCTTCACCAACATCCCCGGCAATGAAATGCGCATCCAAATGAGCCTCCTTCATTGAGTCAATTGCTGCTTCACCGCCTTTTTGGTCACGATCCACCAAAACGACACTCGCTCCAGTTCTACCATACTGAATCGCAATCTCTCTTCCGATTCCATTGGCCGCTCCTGTAACCAATACAACTACATCTTTATTCTCCATTTCTTCACCTCTGAACAATAATTGTTTCAATTTCTCCAATAATTCATATTTGAAGGCCTTTTTGCGCATAAACAACTTATTTATCTGTTTAAATGATTCAATTTCATCAATAACGCTGTCTTATTTCATCATTTCCCCTTTTTACACGTATTCAAATCCTCTGTACCTTAATAGATACCCGGGAATAAATCGAGGTCGCTCCTCAGGACAGGCTGGTTTTCTAATAATGGAGGAATTCGAAAAAATTGCAGAGCAGTACACCCCGCTCATCCATCACATGATTAAACGGTTAAATATCTATAGAGATAAAGATGAATTTATACAAATAGGATTGATTGCTCTATGGGAGGCAAGTAAGGCCTATGATTCCGCAAAAGGGCAATTCATGTCCTACGCATTCATGACCATAAAGGGAAGAATGCTGTCTCATATGCAAAAATCAAACAAAATTCAAATGCGCGAACAGTTGAAGGAAGCTGGAATGGATCATCTTATTCAAGACGAAGAAATGATGCACATGCTCGATTGGCTCATTCCTAAGGCCTTTCTCGAGACCTTAACATCAAATCAAAGCTGCTGGCTTATCCATCACATTCAATATGGTAAAACTACCCGTGAAATCGCAGCAGACTGTCAAACGACAACCGCCTCCGTCAAATCATGGAAACGAATAACCATCAAAAAGTTACAAGCCTACTATAGGCAGCATCCTGAGGCATTTTAACCCGCAAAAATGGCCAATGATGATTCCTTTCATCATTGGCCTGTTGCTGCTAGCTCCTCGGTTCCTCCAAATATTCATACGTAACACTGCCCCCAAGATGAGCAATCCCTCGAAAATGCTTAAAATCATTCCGTTTCACCAAGACCGATCGAAAGGCAAGAAAATCCTCCTTGCTTACATCCAACTGGGTTAATTCCCCACTCTTCAATTGCTCGAAAAGACGTTCAATTTCTTCTTGATTCATTCCTCTGACAACTCCTTTTATGTGATTCCATCATACATTTTTTTAAATAGGGGGTTCAAGTTGTTTTAACTTTTGAATAATTATCAAAAAATTCCTTTTAATGACTTACAATTTTTGAATTTTATACTATAATGACAATAATAATCCGCTTAACGGTAAAAACAAGCATATAAAGTAAAGAAATGACGGATTAGACTTCATGCTTTAATGATTTCCATATAAACTCTAGAAAAGGTGTGAATAGAATGAATAAAGCCAATGTAGGAAATATCATTGAATTCCGTGATGGCTTGCGCGGAATTGTCGAAAAAGTGAATGAAAATTCCGTTATTGTCGATTTAACCTTAATGGAGAACTACCGGGACCTTGAGCTTGAAGAAAAAACGGTCGTTAACCATAAAAACTATACGATTGTAAACGAGCTGTAAAACGGGACGTTATGTCTCGTTTTTTTCGTACATGCCGCTCTCTTTCTATTTAAAGAAAACTTCGCTATAATTAAAACCGATTCCTTTTTGGAACCTTTCAATAAGCTCCTCCTCTGGCAGAGAGCAGAACAGAAAGCAGGTTTAGTATTATGATAGTAAAAAGTGATAAAGATTTAGAAGGCCTAAAGGCAATCGGTGCGATTGTATCCCGCGTCAGGGAAACAATGAAAAGCGCAACCGTACCTGGCATAACGACCCTTGAACTGGATCAGCTCGCCAAACAATTATTTGATGAAACCGGGGCTATTTCCGCTCCTAAAAACGAGTATGACTTCCCCGGCTATACATGCATCAGCGTAAATGAGGAAGTTGCCCATGGAATACCTGGAAAGCGCGTCATTAATGAAGGCGACTTAGTCAATATTGACGTATCAGCCGTCTTAGATGGATACTACGCGGATACAGGCATCTCGTTCATGGTAGGTCAATCTGATGAACAGATTGACAAACTATGCCAATGTGCCGTTGAAGCTTTTAACAACGGAATCTCAAAGGCAAAAGCAGGCTCTAAGAAAAATCTGATAGGCAAGGCCGTTTTCAACACCGCTCGTGCCAATGGCTTCAATGTCATTAAAAACCTGACTGGCCATGGCATCGGCAGAAGCTTGCATGAAAGCCCTGATCATATCCTTAACTATTTTGATCCTTGGGACAGCGAATTGCTGCATGAGGGGACAGTCCTTGCGGTAGAACCCTTCATCTCCACGAAAGCATCCATGGTAACAGAGCTTGGAGATGGATGGACCTATGTCACAAAGGATAAAAGCTTGGTCGCACAATGCGAGCACACCATTGTTGTCACGAAAAACGAACCAATCATCCTAACTTTATAATAAACAGCGAAAAGAGAAGGAATTCCTTCTCTTTTCTTTCTGTCATATAATCATGATTCAATGAACAGGAGGAAAAGCATGAAGAATGCAGCCAAGGACCATCCACTTCTGCTTTGCTTATGTCTTGCTTATTTGCTTTTATTCATTTCTTATCTAGATTTATCGAAATTCTGGTTTACCTATACGGCAGCCATGACCCTGTTAATGACACTTTCCTTCCTTATCGAACACCCGGACAGTCAAAAGCAGCCCTTAAGAAATAGCCTTCTATACGGCAGCCTTTCTGGCGCTCTTATGTATGGCATTACATGGACAGCAAGTAAATGGCTCCCGTTGCTCTATCCTCCGCTTCAGATTCAGCTGGAGGATTTATATCGCCTTCTTTCTCCGGCTTCAGCATGGCAATACGCTGTCTTGATTTTGCTGATTATTCCGGGTGAGGAGATTTTCTGGAGAGGGTTTGTCCAGAGGAAGATTCACGGTCATATAACGACCATCCCTTCTGTCCTGCTCGCCGCCCTTCTTTATACATTGCCTCTTGCTTTCTCAGGCAATCTGCTCCTCGTACTCGCCGGCATTGGCGGCGGATTATTATGGGGTACCCTGTATGCCTGGAAGAAGAACCTCCAAATGGTCATTATCTCTCACCTACTATTTGACCTGCTTCTTCTAGCTGTCTTTCCGCTTCAATAATCTCATTCCTTCTTTACCGTCAACAGAACTAAGAAGGATAAACTTATATAACCAAACAATGGATATAGGTAAGAAATTAACGGGCCATAATCGAATTGGCCAATCAGGAGGCAGAAACTTAATACGAAGACATAAAGTGACCATGAGGGCAGCCCGGTCACTTTCTTTAATTGCCGCTCAAGCCCAAAGGCATTGCCAATAAGCGAGGTAAAGATCTCACCGAAGATAATGAACAAATATAATCCGTACAAATAGGGGGCAATGGACTTCATGACATAGGCCGTGGGGATATTAATCTCTCCAATCCCACTGACAGATGATAAGGAAATATGACAGCTTAGAAGAACGAGCGCTAACAGGACTCCCCCTAGATTGGCCCCTCTTCTAATCAGTTTCTCATCCCCAATCTCTGTCGCCAACGGAACAAGTACAGCTTGTGTCAAAGCAAGATTGAAGGCCGTATAGGAAAACGGGGACAAGAAAGCCTTCATGCTCACAAAGTCAGGGATATGCACTAAATGGGCAGCCCCCTTTAATGTAAAAAGGGAAACCACCATCAAAATGATATTAAACATGACCATAGCCGGCACAACAAATGTATTAATGGAGAGGAGTCCATGTACACCCCAGCTCATAACAACCACTGCCAAAAAGGCTGTAAACACCATTCCGCCCATTTTGGAGAACCCAAGCTGTTCCTCAAAAAGGCCTCCCGCTCCAGCCATCATGACTCCTGTCACCCCAATGAGCATAAACATAACAATTACATTAATAAAAAGGGCCAAACGTTTCCCGAATAGCCACGCATTGAATTCCATATAATTTTTCAAATCATACTTGAGGGCAATCACCATCATCTTTCTGCCCAGACTGATAAATATATATCCAGCTAAAATAATGCCAAGCAGCCCGTAAGATCCGTATTTCGTAAAGAATTCATAAATTTCCTTACCGGTGGCAAAGCCTGCCCCTATTACCGTCCCAACATATACGGCAGCTACCTGGAATACGCTCATCCATTGTTTTTTCAAACTTGTCCCTCCTCTGCCTATAGACACTTTATGCTGGAGAAGGACTGTTATGTATAGAACTGGAAAATAATCAATCATACCCCTGAGAGCTAAGCTATTAGATGAAAAAAAGGACTGAATCTTTTCCATTCAATCCTTTTTCGTGAACGATTATTTAGCTGGTGCAGCTTGGCCAATTTTTTTCATGCACTCAATGGCAATCGCTTTTTCTTCATCTGATAAGACGCTCATAATCTCTTCAATCCGCTCTTGATGAGCTGGGAAGATTCCTTCGAGGAATTCCGTCCCCTCTTCAGTGATTTGTGCATAGGTCACCCTTCTGTCATTAGGGCAGGCAACCCTTTTCAGAAGTCCCTTCTTCTCCAGCTTATCGACCACATAGGTGATGCTGCCGCTTGCCAGGAGAATTTTATCCCCGATGTGCTGTAAGGGCTGCTCACCTTTATGATAGAGAAGCTCAAGTACAGCAAATTCAGTTGGGTTGACCCCTTCTTTTTGAATATATTTATTCGTGTAATCATTAATCGCTCTGTAGGCTTTAGACATCACCACAAAGAGTTTTAGTGATTGATTTGGTTCGACCATTTCCTCTTACCCTCCGAATTCGTTTTTCTTCAAGAATCTCGATTTGCGTTATTATACTTCTAAACTAAACAAAAGTAAATTATTTATCGGTAAAAAGGATGAGGAAAGTAAATGCGGCCCACCTGTCACGTTTATGACGGCCAGCCTGTTTTGAGGTTCATTTCGAGGCGGAATGCCTTAACGCAAAAGCCGATTAGCAGTCAGGTCCAGCAAAGTATGGACTCAAGGCTGCATTACGTACGCTTATATTTCATTCTTGTATATTGATTGATTAACTGGTCAAGCTGTCTGCTTAATTGGATTGTCCCTTGATCTAAATACCCATATTCAGAAGCATAGCTGATCATCTTCTCTCTCGCGATGTTAATATCTGCTTCTAGAGTAACAAAGTTCGCTTGTTTCACGACGTTTCCTCCTATGCAATCTTTCTGTATGGATTATGCCAAAATTCCAAATAAATGTAAATCAATAACCATGATAATTCATTAAATTGTAATTTCTTAAGATAAAGGACATGAAATGAACCTCCTTGTCGAAAGAAGGTTCTCACGTTATTCATGGAAGATTGGAAGATAGATTTGAAAGAGGGTCCCCTCCCCTTCCTTACTCGTCACTTCTATCCAGCCTTCGTGCTCTTCAATAATTTTATAGGTAACCATTAACCCAAGGCCGGTTCCTTTTTCCTTCGTCGTATAAAAGGGTTCGCCCAGTTTCTTTAAGACTGACTTCGGTATGCCGATGCCATGATCCTGGATGGATATTAAGATATGGTTATCAAAAAAAGGTTCTGTGGAAACATCAATCGTTCCACCGCCAGGCATCGCTTCGATAGCATTTTTCAGGAGATTAATAAAGACCTGCTTCAATTGATTGGCTTCACAATGCACCAGTGGCAGCTCACCATAGTTCGTCTGAAACTGGATATTCAGCATCGCTGCCTGAGCACTCAATAATTCAAGTGTTTCGCTTAATACGGTATTTACTTGTTTAATTTGATAGGATACAGCTTGAGGCTTAGCTAATATCAGAAAATCGGTAATAATGGTTTCAATCCGCTGTAATTCAGATGTGATAACCTGAAAATAACTGGCATAATCGCCCTTCAAACTGCCCTCAAGCAATTGAATAAAGCCCTTCAGCGCTGTCATTGGGTTTCTAATTTCATGAGCAATCCCTGCGGCTAGCTCTCCCACTACATTTAATGTATCAGATTTCTTTAATTGTTCCTCCATCTTAAGCTTATCCGTTATATCACGAAAAACGGTCAAATGCATTCCCTTCATAATATCCGGGCGGGAGAGAAAATCCAATTGCTTCGTCTGACCATCCTTACAGGTCAACTCACAAACAAAATTATGCTGTGTATTCTTAGCCATTAAAGAAAGATGACGCTGCAGATGCTTCTTCTGATTTGAATCAAGGTCAAAAATCTCTTGAAAGGTTTGGCCAATCATCCCCTCTGACGGCAGCCCGATAATATCAGATGCCGGAGCATTCACGTCAATAATCCGGCCGTCCTCCCGCCAAATAAGGAGTCCATCAAATGTCCCATCAAAGATTCTGCGAAACTTTTGGTGGAACAAAAAGCCGTCATCTTCATATGGATAGATTCCATGCGGCATCTTGCAAAGTAACAGATTGTACTCAGAATCCTTGATGGGCTTGTTCGTAATTTCAATAAGCTTTGCCTTTCCATCAGGCCATCTGCAGTACGTTTCAAATGACCAATTCTCAGCTGTATTTTGCAGCATTTCATCTAGCTCCCCAGCTTGCAGTACAAGATCCCGTATATGAAGTTTCATCATTTCTGACCTTGGATAACCGAATAGCATGCTGGCCTGTTCATTGACACGGATAATCTGACCATCCCTTTGAACAATTAAGACAGCTCCATCAACCTGTGTAGATATTTCTTCTATTAAATGGATAACCGAATGCGTAATTGCCGGCTTTTGAGCCTCAGCAAACACCGTATAATATAATCCGCTATGCAAATTATAGCTTGCCATATACTCATACCTTGTGGATACTCCCCTAATTTCCACATAAAAAAAACCTTTGCATTCCTTGCTTGTTCTTAAATTCCCTAAGTTATCCAGGAAGGATTGGGCACTCTCTTCCTTCATAAGTCTAAGAAAACTATTCCCGAGCAATTCATACCGTTCCTTTTCCAGCAAGGCTGCAAATGCCTCATTCGCATCTACTATAGTGCCTTTGCCATTATGAATGACAATATTATGGCTAAGACCGTTGATTAAGTCAGCATACAAATTATGATTGCCGATTGTTGAAGGAAGAAGATTATTGTCGCTGACCATCAACATGTAAATAAATTTTTCAGGGTTTCCAAGCTCTTCCTTGCCGTCTGCCGCAGCAAAAATTTCAATCTCAAGAGGGTGTGAGGCATGCAGAAAGGTTGTCCATTTATCAAAGGAATAACCATGCTGGTTTAGTTTCTTCACTTGAAATTTCACCAATTCACTGGAAACATCATGAAAGAAATCTTTTAAATTCCGCGGCCGGTCGACTTGGCCTAATTGCTGATACAGCTTGCTCGCCCTTGTATTTAAAGAAAGGATATTTAATTCCTTATCCGTCATAATTATGGCTTCTGAATGGAATTGGTAAAAGTTCTCCCATAATTGAATCTCTGTTTTTAGCCTTTGATTATCCTCTTTGATTTGGTGGTTCAACCCCTCATCTAGATTCATCATTTGACCATCACTCAAGACAATCCTCCTTTTCGCTTCCGACATTCATCCCTTTATAATTCTACAAAATCCTGACAATTCCTTTTCTTTTTGAAAACATTGTGACAAACGGTCAAAATTTCCCATATCCTTTAGAAATAAGAGATGTTCTGACGCCTTTACCTAAAGCGGGTCTATTGAACTTCGAACAGAGCGATTGAATGCCGATAAAACATTCCCTATAAAAAGAAGACTGTCCGCTAAGGGACAGCCTTCTAACTGCTTTCATTATAAAGCTGGATTTTCATGTCTTGCTTGCAGCTTCATCCAGCGTTTATTCACTTCTTCTTCAAACTCATGGAGTAAGTGCGCATTCTCTTCTTTAAGAAGATGCTTCGTCTTGCCCATATATTTGAGCCATTCGGCTAATTCAATCCGTTTCTTTCTTGCTTCTGGATTGTAGGTGATGCTTGTTTCTCCTCTTTCGACTTCATATAGAGGGAAGAAACAGGAATTGACGGCAGCCTCCATGATATTCGTACCGTCTCTCTCATTAGATTTCCAGTTTAACGGACAAGTAATGAGAATCTTTCCATATACGGTTCCAACATTCTGAGCATACCATTGGGCTTTGGCTGCTTTCTTAATTAAATCCTGCGGGAAGGCCTCTGATCCGGTAAATACATATGGAATACCTGTCGCTGCCATGATTTGCGGTGTATCCTTATGGTGGAATGCCTTACCTTGCTGCCCTTTCCCAACACCTGTTGTGCTTGTCATATTGCCAATTGGGGTCGAATAGGACATTTGAGATCCTGTATTCATATATCCTTCATTATCATATTCAAGCATAATCAGCTTATGGTTGCGAAGGGCCGTACCAATGGCAGATCCCATCCCGATATCCATTCCGCCGTCACCGGTGATCATCACAAAGGTTGCGTCATCGCTGATGTCTATCTCACCTCTGCGTTTCTTCTCCAGGAATGCTTCCAATGTTCCAGATAAGGTTGCCGGACCATTTTGGAATAGATTGTGAATCATCGTTTGCTTATGAGAGCTATGCGGGTAAGCCGTGGTAACGACATAGGCACAGCCCGTCTGGTACAAGGCAACAATATCTCCTTCTATTCCTTTGAAGAATAATTCCAGTGCCGGGAAGATTCCGCAGCCGGGACATGCTCCATGGCCTGGTGCTAACCGTTTAGGCTTCTCCATAAGAGCACGAATAGGAGGGATTCGGACTTTCAGTTTCCCCGTCTCTTCATCAGGGGTAACTTGAATTAACCCTGTCTTATAAACGTCGCCTGTTTGCGGTGTGATGATTGGTTCCAGTTTATTCTCTTCCTGTCCCTTGTGAACACCGTAATAATCAAACGCTTTTTCGATCTCTCCTGTTTGCAGTACATGTAAGGTTTCGTCAAAGAATGCCTGTGCATCCTCTGGATAGAAATCTTTACCGCCAAGACCAAATACACGGCTCAGCACAAGGGTTTCATTGTCCTTATCTTCTTGAAGGGCTGATTTCACTTCATGTGTAAGGTTCGGTCCATTAGCCCCATAGGAATCGGCTCTTTCACCGACAAGAAGAACCTTGACATTCTTAAGGGCTGCTTTAATTTCCTCTTTCGGGAATGGACGGATAATATTCGGGCTGATTACACCGGCCTTTATCCCCTGCTGACGCAAGCTGTCGACAATATCCTTTGCCGTTTCTGCGGCAGAGTTTAAGAGGAATAGAGCAACCTCTGCATCCTCCATCTGATAAAGATCAAGGGTATCATAATGGCGGCCGGATAATTCGCCATACTCCTTCGCCACTTCCTTGAAAATCTCACCGGCGCGGTACATCGCATTTGATTGCTGATAATGGTTATTGGTCAAGTCATCCCCATTCATATGAGCGCCGATAGTAATCGGATTATTCACATCAACATGAGGGAATTCCGTTGGGCACTCGCCGACAAACGCTTGTACAGCTGTACGGTCGCTGAAATATTGCACCTTCCGCTTTTGATGGGAAGTAAAGAATCCATCATAGGCAACAATTACCGGCAGACGCACATCCGCATGCTCGGAAATCTTCAATGCCATAATATTCATATCATAAACAGCCTGTGGACTGCGTGCAGTCAAGATCACCCAGCCTGTATTCAATGCATAGTATAAGTCAGAATGGTCGCCGCGGATATCAAGCGGACCGCTGATAGCACGAGTTACGAGATTCATGACCATCGGGAAACGCGTACCCGCTTGAACAGGAAGCTGCTCGAGCATATACATCAAGCCATTGGCGCTCGTTGCGTTAAAGACACGGGCACCCGTCGTCGCTGCTCCGTAACAAATTCCCGCAGAGCCGTGCTCGCCATCAGCTGGAATCAGCTTGATATCATGCTCTCCTCTAGTCTTCATCATGTCCAAGTATTGTGCAATCTCGGTTGATGGAGTAATAGGGAAATACCCCATTATATGATAATTAATTTGAGCTGCTGCCATGGCAGCCATCTCATTGCCTGATTCAAAGGTCGTTATTTGATTAGGTTTCATGGTTTCATTCATTTCTTTTACTTCCAGTTCATTCACTGCCATTATTCAACACTCCCTGCTATTAAAGGGTGGTTATGCTTTACACTATGTTCCTCGGCAAACCCAAGCATTTCTCGCATATCGGCCAAAGCACTTGTCGGACAAGCCTCCACACATTTCAGACAGCCCTTGCAATATTGATAGTCAATACCGGTAAGGAACATTTGCTTACGGCCGCGTTTATCCTCCCCTTCCTTCCATACGAAACAGAGGTCGGGGCAAACGACATCACAGGCAGCGCAGTGAATACATTTCTCTTGTTCCCAGCTTGGCAGGAACCCTTGTCTGGACCCGCTTAAGTCTTTCAGCAGGCTATTGCCTTGTGCAATGATGGTACCGCCTATCAGTTGAGTTTCATAACCAAGCAGGGGAGCTGGCTTCGTAAAGCTTTTCCCTTCAGCATCAGCCGGTACCTCATATTCTTTAAAGCGGACTTCTTGATATCCCCGTTCAAACGTGCGAATATTCGGCTCGACTAAGTGCGGGTATTTCTTTTCGAAGGTCCTTCTAATAACATCTTTCATCGATTCAGCATCAAGAAAGCTGCAAATTCTAAAGAGCGCTCCAAGCATGGCTGTATTAACCTTCGTTTTCTCCTCCACCGCTATTCCTAGCGCATCAACGATGGCAAGCGTTCCATAAGAAAGCTTCAAATCATCTTTTATTTCATCAAAGTCCCTCGTTGAATTAACGAGTACGATCCCATCTGGCTGTAAGCCGCTTACGACATCAACCATTTTATATAAAGCCTCATGGAAGATTCCGATAACATGCGGTTCTTCAATCGGGCTATGATCCCTGATTTCCGTATCAGCATCCGCAAAGCGGATAAAACTTTTCACAGGTGACCCTTTTTTCTCCGAGCCATAAGAAGCAAAGTTCGAGCCATTAAATCCCGAGCCAAGCACACCTGATTCTGCGAGCATTTTACCCGCCAGATTGGCCCCTAATCCTCCAATGGATTCCAACCTGATTTCATAGAAGCCTTTATCATTCTTTTTTGGCAGAATGGCCATATTCTTTCCTCCTCTATTTCACCTATGCATTCCATAAAGAATGGAATTACGTAACTTCACATCTATATATTTAATCAAACATGGATTGTTTGATTTTCTTGAAGACATATGACGATAACCAGTACAATTATAATATGATTGTGATTTCATTCACATAGTTAAATTTGGTACATAAGGATTGTTTTAGGGGACGACCAAATGGGAAAACTAACTAAAAGGTTTTAAGATGGACTTACAGGAGGATATCATGAAAGAAAGAACATGCTACTTTGATAATGCAAAGTTTATCTTAATGGTTTTCGTTGTTTTTGGACACATCATCAGGACCTATATTAATGAGAATGAACTGATTTATGCCATATACAGCACCATCTATACTTTCCATATGCCAGCCTTTATTCTCGTTTCCGGTTTCTTTGCTAAAGGCTTCAATAAACCAGGCTATATAAAGAAACTGACAAAAAAATTGATACTGCCTTATTTAATATTTCAGGTTGTCTATACAATTTACTACTATTATTTATTCGACCGTTCAACCTTTCAAATTGAGCCGTTCAACCCCAATTGGGCCCTATGGTTTCTACTAAGCTTATTCTTCTGGAACCTAATGCTGTTCCTTTATGCGAAGTTTAAACCGGCAACCGGGCTGTTGATTGCCGTCATAGTCGCCTTGGGTATTGGCTATGTGGATTCCATTTCCAATTTCTTGAGCCTCTCCCGAACATTTGTCTTTTTCCCGTTCTTCCTTGCAGGATATCATATGAAGAAGGAATTCTTTGAACGACTGACATCCTTTAGGAGCCGGATTATTGCTTTAGTACCGTTCATCATTCTGTTTATTTGCTTTTACTATTTCATCACTGTTGACAGTCAATGGATGCTTGGGTCAAAGCCTTACTCAGAAATTGAACAAACAGCTTCCCTTATCTCCATGTTCAAAAGACTCGGGATGTTTGGCCTAAACGCTGTAATGATCATCAGCTTTATGGCTTTAGTACCAAAGGGAAAATACTTTTTTACAAGATGGGGAACTCAAACCCTCTATGTCTATTTATTACATGGATTCTTTGTCCGAACCTTCCGCTTCACAGGCTTAAAGGAATATTTCACAACAGTTGAAAGCTACTTACTGCTTGCCGGCATTGCACTCTTGCTGACCATGATTCTATCCAGTCAATTCGTCACTTCCGTCACACAGCCATTTATCGAGCTGAAGTGGAAGAACACAAAGAGAATGCTCGGAGAATGGAAATGGTATGCCTATTTCTATAAAGAAAAATTCACGAAAATCGTTAATGATTAAAACAAAGAGGCTGGGACATAAGTCTTTCAGCTAATGATAAACCCGAATAATTAGACGGTAAATGAATGAATCTATCGTCTAATTATTCGGGTCTTTATTGGTTGTTTTCGATGCATTCGTTGATTGTGGCTTTCTATTATTCGTGACTAGTGGAATGGAGCGCCATGCACTCGACTCCTGCGGGAAGCAGAGGAAAGCGAGTGCATGGCGCAAAATGGAACGGACTTGTATTTCCAACTGCTATTGAGTAGGAAGAATAAGTTCCAATCATTCGTTTCTGAGGATCCTTTATTTCGTTCTGTCCTAGCCTCTTCGTCTGTCTTCAAAAACAAAAAGGGAATTCCGTCCATTCCTGTTACTCATATACATAAATATGTTAAGATTAGTGCTAGAATCATGCTGAAAGGACGTATTGCACGAACATGAAAATTATTGGAACAACGCTTAACGCCAAGTACATTCATACGAATTTGGCCCTGCGCTACTTAAAGGCTTATGCTGCACCTGAATACAATGTTGAAATAGTTGAATACACGATTAAAGATCCGGTCATGAACATAGTCACTGACCTATATAAGCGAAACCCTGATGTAATTGGATTTAGCTGCTACATTTGGAATATGGAAGAGATTAAAAAGGTTGTTACAATCTTAAAAAAGGTCCTTCCTAATGTTCATATTATTCTCGGGGGACCCGAGGTCACTTATGACCCTTTCTTTTGGCTGAGAGAAATACCAGGTGTTGATTTTATTGTCATTGGTGAAGGGGAAGCCACCTTCAAGAACCTGCTTGCTGAAATAGATGGAAAGAAAGACTTCCGCCAAGTCCATGGGATTGCCTTTCTAGAAGGGGACAAACCGGTCATCACGCCGCCCGCTGCCAAAGTTGACTTAAAAACCTTGCCCTCTCCCTTCCGATTTGAAGAGGATATTCCGAATCTTTCAAAACGGATTACGTATATAGAAACAAGCAGAGGCTGCCCCTTCAATTGCCAGTTCTGTTTAAGTTCAATTGAAACCGGTGTGCGCTTTTTTGATCGGGAACGAATCAAGGATGACATTCGCTTCCTCATGAAAAATGGTGCTAAAACCATTAAGTTCATGGACCGCACCTTTAATATCAGCCGCAGCTATGCTCTTGATATTTTTGACTTTTTAATTCGCGAGCATGAACCCGGCTGTGTATTCCAATTTGAAATTACCGCTGATATTATGAAGCCTGAGGTCATCGAGTATTTGAACAAGGAAGCTCCAAAGGGGCTGTTCCGTTTTGAAATTGGGGTTCAATCAACGAATGATTATACAAACGAGCTTGTAAAACGGAAACAAAATTTCGAGAAGCTTAAACGTACCGTCACCATGATTAAGGATGGCGCTAAGGTGGATCAGCATTTGGATTTAATTGCTGGTCTTCCAGAGGAGAATTATGATTCCTTCCGTAAAACCTTTAATGATGTTTTCGAAATGCGGCCAGAGGAGCTTCAGCTTGGATTCTTGAAGATGCTGCGCGGCACGGGCCTTCGCAGTCAGGCAAAGCAATGGAATTATGAATACATGGACCAAGCACCATATGAAATTGTAAGCAATAATGTCATGCCATTTACGGATATTATCCGTATCAAACAAGTGGAAGATGTTCTAGAGAAGTACTGGAATGACCATCGCATGGACCATGGCGTAGAATATCTCGTCAGCATGGTATATCCATCTCCGTTTGATTTCTTCCAGGAATTCGGTTCCTATTGGGAGGACAAGAACTGGTCAAGAATCGGCCATCAGCCGGAGGATCTATTTAAGCGCCTTGTAGAATTTAATCAACAGGCCTATCCAGAAAACCAGGATATGCTTGTATCCCTTCTAAAAGTTGATTATCTAGAGAACCTTTCCTTCAAGCCGCGCAAACCTTGGTGGGATACAACCATGACCAAGCAGGAAAAGTCGCCATATTATCAAGCAGCTATTCAAGAGCCTGAACGAATAAGCGCCGACTTCGCTTCGCTTAAGCTAAATGAAAAGGATATGTACAAGCATGTCTTAATCGAAGAAATAGATATTGATTATTCACATTATCAACAAACAGGTGAGTACCGCTCCAAGAAAAATCTTGTACTAGCCTATTTCAATCCAAAAGAGGGCTGCAGCAAGCTCTTCTTTACTGAACCAGAAACCCTTTTATCTTAAACCAAATGGAAGCATACTCGGGATACCGCCTTTTACGGTGCCAAGTATGCTTCTTTTATTTTCACTTCATTTCCCTTTTCGTCCATGCTTAGAGTTGCGGTTAAAGCCTTTCATCGCATCCTCTCCTCCAGAAAACTCTGCAGAAAACTCAGTCTCATGTTCATTAGTCTCTCTTAAATTTCTTCTAGGTGTTTTGCTTGTTTTCTCTGCGGCATCAAATTGTGCTTTTCTCTTCATCATGATCGTCCTTTCTTCCTAAAGCTCACCATTACTATTTGTCCAAATCACTCTATTCAT
This sequence comes from Pradoshia sp., assembly GCF_051873915.1. Taxonomy (NCBI): domain Bacteria; kingdom Bacillati; phylum Bacillota; class Bacilli; order Caryophanales; family Bacillaceae; genus Pradoshia; species Pradoshia sp. The sequence goes on along the minus strand of NZ_JBJEFJ010000111.1, from coordinate 60,298 downwards.
GCATGGTGCGGAAAGGGAAACGATACCTCCTCATCCATCGTTTAAACCGAATGAAGAGGCCGTTTGACAAGCATATTATGAAGGCGGAATATCAGATTCCAGCAATAATGAAAGATAGAGGTGCATAAGAATGGCAAGCCGAAATAAATTGCTTGTTCCAGGTGTCCAAGAGATGCTTGACCAATATAAATATGAGATTGCGGCGGAATTTGGAGTGACTTTAGGTTCAGATACCGTAGCTCGTGCAAATGGTTCTGTTGGCGGAGAAATCACTAAACAGCTTGTGAAACTGGCTCAGTCCCAAATGTCAGGTAAAACTGAATAATGATGGCATAGAAATGCCCGGATAGCTGTATCCGGGCATTTCTTTTATTTATCGATGACCATGATGACCTCTGTCATCTTCCTGCTTTTTTTCTTTGCCATTAGTTCCCTTAGGATTTTCTTTATTGCCATTCCCCCTGAATTTTTCATTTTTTTGGTCGGAATGGCTTGGTTTATTCCAGTCATTTCTTTGATTGTTTGACCGATTATCATTGTTCTTCTTTAATTCTCGCTCTTTGGATTCCTTTTTATTTGAATCCCGCTGCTGCACACGTTTATCAGGCTGTCCTTGCTTTGTTTCATGCACACTTCGATGTTTTTGCGGTTCTTGCCTTTTGGTTTCCTTTTTCTCTTTTGCTTGAACGCTGTTGGAGGAACTTTTCACTGGACCTTGCGATTGATTTTTCTTTTCCTTTACAGGTGCAGACGAGCTTTCATTTCTTGATTTTTCTTTTTTCTGCACAGGCGTTTTGGGAGAAGCTTTCTTTTCATCAGTTGGATGTTCATTTTGTCGCTCTATTTGTCCCGATGACTTCTTATCGCTTGAAGCTTTATCCTCTTTTTTTGAAGGTGTCTCTGGACTTTCCTCTTTTGGAACAGCTTCTTTCTTGTCCACTTGTTTCTCTCGTTCTTTATCTGTTTGATCCTCTATATACGAGTCAGTTGAAACATCTTCATTTTTCGTCTTTTTCCTGTCATCAACCGTTGCTTTTTGAGTCTCTATAACCACAGATTTTATCCCTTTTTCTTCAACAGTGGACAGCTTTCTTTCAAGATGTTCTTCCAGGTTCTTGTCTTTATCAAGGACTACTGTCGAGAATACGATTTCATTGTTCTCTCCTAGCTTTCCTTCCTTTTGCATGAGCAAGAGTATTTGAGCGACCACAATAGCAATATCTTGATTCCGCCATCCCTCTAGAGCAGAGAGCATCTCTTCCCCTTCTTCATCAATACCTTCTATATCCAATACTTCCATCTCATCTGAAACGCTTAATTCAATGCTTGAGTCTACATCCATGCTGACATATGCATAAACCGTCGAGTCATTCATAGCCATTGGTAATAGGCTGAAAATCAATAAAATAGATACAGCCAATGCGAGCATTGCTTTAGCTGTTATTCCCTTCCTGGATGAGAGGTTATTTTTAAGGTTGGTTGCAGCTTGAGGTTCAAAGTAGACGAGGTCCCCAATTTGATTAAATTCATTGTCATTTTTGATTTCTAAAAAATCGCCATCAGGTGTCAATACCTTCAGCTTGTTTCCGGAAATATCCATAATGACCCCTTGCTTCAATCCTTAAGCACCCCCTTTAAGTAGTCACTCAAAAACTGGTAATCACCTGTAAGAATCAGCACCATTGCCACAATATAAATCCGGTTCCTTTCAATCGTCTTACGGGAAACATTCACCTTGTCTTCTAATTTTTTCAGCGGCAGCTTCTTCTTATGAAAGAGATACTCAAGCATGAGCGGATCCTCTGCCACAATTCTGGCAATGGAGACAGCATTCTTTCTCGCATCCGCATGCTTGGGCGACGCTTGAACCAATTGGCTGAAGGTAATCCCGAAAGATGTCAATATATTGGTAAAGCGTAATATTTCATCTCTTCTTTGCTCCGCATCGAGCTCTTCCTTATGGAATTCAATCGATCTTTCTGCTTCAAGAGGACTTTGTGCATATCCTTCCTCTGAATAAACTCCGAACTCTATCGATAGTTCTTGGTTTTTTCTTGATTGTGATCTAAGATGATCGATGACTCTACGCTTAATCATCGTATCAGCAAATGCCAATAACGCCGTCCCCTTTTCATAGGAGAATCGGTCTATTGCATCATTAAAAGCAATTAACCCTATGCTAAATTCATCATCTGTTTCTGTTATGTATCGTTTGCATACGGAGGAGACTGATTTTTTTATAAACGGTTTGTATTGTTCTATGAGGTCATTGCGTAGATCAAAATCCCCATTTTGTATTGAATGCATCATTTCTTCCAGACACTGACGTTTCCTCAGACTTGGAAAGAACATTCCTAACATAGAATTCACCCCACCCTGCACAAATTATACCACAGGATGTAAAAATAGGTTATAGAGGGAATAGATACATTTTTAAAAACCATGCACTTTTCTATAACTTTTTTCTGTACCCTATCTGGATGTTAGATTAGCTGCCCTCCTTTACTGATCATTATCAGCCTCCCTATATGATTCGATTGTCCTATTTAGTTAAAGGGGGTAGAGAGAAAATTTAGGTAATATTTCCTCATAAAAAAATCCGTATGCATAATAGCATACGGATTTTTTCCTATTAATCGATTTTGGAATCTTCGCCAACTTGTCTTTCTACTGATTTACCGGACACAAACCAGCCTACGACTACAATGGCTACTAAGACTGTCCAGAAGATTGCTTTCCACACAGTTGAATGCGGGAAGTGTTCATTTAGAATACCAACACTTGGGTGCGCGAGAGTAACGACTGCCAATTTCACACCGACCCAGCCGACAACTAAGAAGGCTGCTGTTTCAAGTGAAGGACGTTTGTTTAACAATACAACGAATTTCGTTGCAGCGAACCTCATAATAATCAATCCAACGAATCCGCCTAAGAACATGACAATAAATTGTCCGCCGTTAATACCGCCAATATGGAAGTTACCCACTTCAGGAAGAGTCACTGCAAGCGCAACTGCCGCAAGCATTGAATCAATTGCGAAGGCGAGGTCAGCAATTTCGACCTTCACAACAGTCATCCAGAAGCCGGATTGTTTTCTTTCCTTGACCTTGCCATTATCCGACTTAATCATATAATGCTTGATTAGATAGTTAATCATGATATAGAGTAAGTACGCCGCACCAATCGCTTGTATCTGCCATACATTTACGAGGAAGGAAATCAGGAATAATGAACCAATCCTCAATACAAAAGCTCCGACCAATCCATAGAATAAGGCTTTACGCTGCTGTTCCTTCGGTAAATGCTTGACCATAACAGCCATAACCACCGCATTATCAGCCGCTAGAATTCCCTCTAATCCAATTAGTACTAATAAAACCCATGCATACTCTAGTATTAATGCTGCATCCATCTAAATAATTACCTCCTTTATTTTCCAATCCAACAAAAAAGACCCCTGCCTAGTAATTAAACTTACTGGCAAAGGTCTTGCTAAGCATTTTTAAATCAATAAATGCCAACAAAGCCGATGGATACGATCCATGTAATGACGACTTTGTTTTAGGTTTCCCTAACGCTACTCCCCTTTGAATTGGGTTCATATTGGTTTGTATGTTTCATTATAGGTGGTATGCTCAACTTCTGCAAGTATAATATTTTTACAGTCTAGCAATCTGCAGGATAAGATAGAATTAAGATTTTGATTTAGTCATTCTAATTAATTTTAGATATTCCTTCAATACGTCATTAAAGGATCGAGACTTTCCAAAATTAGCAACAAGAAGATTACGGAATGACTCATATTTCTCTTTATAAGGGTACCATTGTATTTCCGATTTTTTGTATCCCAAATCCTCCATCACAGCTTTCTCATGACAGAACATTCGGATTCCATTCTCTCCATGATATCTTCCAATTCCGCTGTCCTTTACTCCGCCAAATGGCAGATTATTATTAGCAACCGTAATTAGCACATCATTAATCAAAACAGCCCCTGATTGAAGCCTCGATGAAATTCTCCGAGCCTTCTCCTTATCTCTAGACCATACACTCGCATTCAGTCCATACCGAGTCCCGTTAGCTATCCTCACAGCGTCCTCTTCATCCTCTGCAGAAATAATAGGCAATACAGGACCAAAGGTTTCCTCCTGCATAATCATCATATCCTCTGTCACCTGGGAGAGGATAAGGGGTTTTATGAACATGGAGTCAAGATCCCACTTGGATGGATGTTCCCCTGCAAGAAGGACAGCCCCTTTTTCAAGTGCATCCTCAACCTGTTGTTTAACGATGTCAATCTGCATGCGCGAGGTCATCGAACCGATATCATCATCCGCTCCGGACCCTTGCTTTAATTGATTCACGAGAGGCAGAAGCTCCTCTAAGAATGGCTCCATCACCATTTCTTCTATAATCAGCCGTTCTACGCTCATACATACTTGACCGCTGTTCGTAAAGGCACCCCAGGCAGCTCCCTCTGCCGCACGTTTCAGGTCAGCATCCTGCAAGACAATCATTGGGTCCTTGCCGCCAAGCTCTAAAGTGGTTGGAATTAAGTCTCTCGCAGCTGCTTGCTGAATAATCTTCCCTGTAGCGACAGAGCCAGTGAAGAAGATATAATCTGGCTTAGCATTTGTCAGGCTTGCCCCGAGCTCTTTTCCGCCATGAGCAACCTGAACGACATTCGGCGGGAATTTTGCTTTCTCAAAAAGGGATTCGATTAATATTCCCACCGCTGGTGTAACCTCTGATGGTTTCAATATCACCGTATTACCTGCAGCCAGTGCAGACAACATCGGGGATAATGATAGTAAGAATGGATAATTCCACGGTGAAATAACAAGCACCGTACCCATTGGCATGTACTCAACCATGGATTTCTTGCCCATCAATAGAAAGGGCGTTTTCACCTTTTGGCTTCTGAGGGTCTTTTCTGCATGCTTCTCAACATGAAGCATGGCATCAAGTGACGGCATAATATCAGCGACAAGGGCATCTGTCCTTACCTTTCCTACATCCTTGGCGATTAGTTCTGCAATAGCATCGATATCCTCTACTACTGCCTCTCGTAAATTTTTGATATAGGAAACACGCTCACGGACAGATAACGCACTCCATCCCCAGAAGGCCGATTTGGCCCTTTCCATCATATCAGCGGCTTGTATAGCAGGCGTTTCCTCGTATTCCATGATGAGCTCTCCAGTAGCTGGCGCATATACTTTCGTCTTTTCTTTATTCACAGCCTGCATACCTTTCATTCCTCCTTATGTAATCTCAATATGGTATTCTGTACGCTTCTTATTAGCCCTATAGTAATCAATCATAGGCATAACCCCGTCTTTAAAATCAGGGCAGCTGATCCCGCTCCCTTCAAGGTCACGCTTGGCATTGCTGCAGTCAAAGTACCCCTTCCAGGTGAAATAATCAAGTGATTCCACTTCCACACCAAAATATTTCCGAACGGGTTTGATCTTTAGCATCGCTTTCGTCAGTATGAAAGGAATATAGCCTTTCGGTTCCTTTCCATTATACATGGTGGAAAACATCCGATAAACTTCGGTAACTGTATACGGTTTTGGATCGGTTAAATGATAGGTTTTCCCTTTTCCTTTATCATTCAAGCTTAAGTAAGCGGTTGCCTGAATGATATAATCAACTGGAACTAGATTAATGACACAAACCGACTTTGTAATAGAAGGAATGATTGGCATGAAACGAATCTTATCAAGAAAGTTCAAGATAAAATATGGACCGTCAAATTTGATGGTTTCCCCTGTCGTCGTACTCCCCTTTACAATTCCGGGACGAATAATCGTAACTGGCAATTCAGGCATCAATGACCGAACAAGCACCTCTGCCTCATATTTTGTCTCTTCATAATAATTCTTAAATGCTTCTGGCCTGACCAGTTCATCCTCATAAAGATTCCCTTCCCGCCGGCCGGCCACATATGCCGTACTGAAGTATGTATAGCGCTTAAGATTGGATAAGGACCTGACGAATTCATTCATGTTTCTTGTTCCATCCACATTGACTGAATAGGCAATCTCTCTCGGCACAGCCAAATCATAAATGGCAGCTAAATGGAAGACATGGGTAATATCCTCTCTGTTGAAACCGATTTCATTTCCGGTCATATTTAAATTCGGTTTAGAGATATCACCCGCTACAAGCTGAAATTGTTCTTCCCCTAAATGAAATTCCTGCATAATTTGGTATCTTTCATTCTGCGCTTTTTCGACCTGGGAGGGAAGAACAATTGCCACAAGTTTATTGAAGCTCTTATCCGTATCCAGCAACTCCCGTATAAGCTGATTTGAAATAAAACCAGGAAACCCTGTAAAAAAATATACATGATCCATCTCCTAAACCACTCCCTTAAGACTTTACACCATTGTAAGAACATTCGGAAAAATATGTCAACTGTTTTTCACCATGAAAAAACTGCCTCTTTATAAAGAGGCAGCAATGTAATTATCTTTCATGCTGATCCATTGGATTATATAATTCAATATCTGGATTCTTCTCCTGGAACCAACGCAAGGCGAAATCATTTTCAAACAAGAAGGCATACTGGTCATAACGATCACGGACCAGCAAGCTTCTTGAGCTAGAAAGCTTCTCATCAACCTTCTCATTTGTCGTCCACCGTGCAATCTTATCTCCCATGCGCTCCATTATAACTTCAGTATTATATTCATTCTTCATCCGATGCTCAAATACTTCAAACTGAAGCTGACCTACCGCACCAAGGATATATGATTCAATCCCCACTGTTTTGAAGAGCTGAATAGCGCCTTCCTGGACAAGCTGGTTAATCCCTTTATGGAAGTGCTTCTGCTTAAGTACGTTTTTCGCACTAACTCTCACGAACATCTCAGGCGTAAACTGCGGCAGCTTCTCAAAGGAGAAGGCCTCCTTGCCAGATGTTAGCGTGTCTCCGATTTGGTAGGTTCCTGTATCGTATAGACCGATAATATCACCAGCAACTGCCTCTGAAACATTATTTCGCTCCTCCGCCAGGAACTGAGTAGAATTGTTGAGCTTCATCGGCTTTCCTGTCCGGCTTAACGTCACATTCATGCCTCTTTCAAACTTACCGGAGCAAATACGGAAGAACGCAATGCGGTCACGGTGCATTGGGTTCATATTTGCCTGAATCTTAAAGATAAAGCCAGAGAACATTTCCTGAACAGGCTCTATCGGTCCAACAGAGGATTCCCTTGGACTAGGCATTGGAGCAAATTCTAAATACGTATCCAAGAATGTTTGAACGCCAAAATTCGTCAAGGCACTTCCAAAGAATACAGGAATGAGTTCACCTTCTAATACCTTATCACGGGAGAATTCATTCCCCGCTTCATTTAGGAGCATCACTTCTTCAAGCGTTTCCTCATACAAAGCTTCATCCAGGCCTGGGTGGTGGTTTCCTTCTACTTCTCCGTCCTCGTTAAGCGGGATGAAACGATCCTCTTCTTCTGCCTTGAACATTTCGATTCGATTGTAGAAGCGGTCATAAATCCCAAAGAAATCTTTCCCCATGCCCATTGGCCAGTTCATCGGATAAGATTCAATACCAAGCACCTCTTCAAGCTCAGCAAGCAGCTCAAGCGGGGTTTTCCCTTGGCGGTCCATTTTATTAATAAAGGTAAAGATAGGGATTCCTCTCATGCGGCAAACCTTGAAAAGCTTCAAGGTCTGCGCCTCAATCCCTTTCGCTGCATCAATAATCATGACGGCACTGTCGACTGCCATCAATGTACGATACGTATCTTCACTGAAGTCTTGGTGACCTGGGGTATCGAGAATATTGACCCGAGTTCCCTTATAGTCAAATTGCATAACACTGGAGGTTACGGAGATTCCACGCTGCTTTTCAATCTCCATCCAGTCACTTGTTGCGTATTTTCCTGTTTTCCGTCCTTTAACTGTCCCAGCATCACGGATTGCACCGCCGAACAACAACAGTTTCTCTGTTAATGTTGTTTTCCCCGCATCCGGGTGGGAAATAATCGCAAAGGTTCGTCTAGATTCTATTTGCTCTTTTAAATTTGTCATATATGCCATCCTTTATATAAAAGTCCATCTTTCCACTATACCATGCAGGAAATCATTATGTGAATAATTGCCTCAATAAATCCTTGGTCAAACAGACATATTTTCTCACATCAAGTTAAATATAGTCAATTGGCTAAATCAATAGTAAAGGACTATTTTCCGGGCAAATTATGTTTAGGGCAAAAAGGCATTAAAAAAAACGGGCCGATAGCCCGTCATTAATCTTTATGCTACTCGCTTCTTTTTCCCAAAAAAACGTTTAGACAAATAGCCAATAACAGCTGGTGCTGCTGCGACTAGAATTCTTTTCATGACTCTATTCTTCATCAGTATCACCATCCTTTAAGGAACATTACCCGTAATCAAGAATTGGTAATCATACCATTTAAAAGGATAAGAAGAATTTACTATTAATTTTTTACCTTAAATAGAATTGATAATTTAGGACATGTATAGTAGGTTAATTAATGCTTACTAAATATCTAATTATCTACACCAGGAGGACTACATTATGGAAGAACAAGGTCTGAAGTATTTTGTGGCGCTTGCCCACAAGAAGAAAAGACTATTGGATCATTATCCACTTCATTATTTTATTCGAGCTATGCTGGCAGGTATCTTTGTCGGATTCCTAATTGTCACATGCTTCCGTACAGGTGAATACTTCCGTGTGGCTGATTCGCCATTCGCTTACCTTTTCCCGGCATTATTCTTTGGTATCGCCTTGATTTTGATTACATATGGCGGCGCTGAATTATTTACGGGCAATACTTCCTATTTCACGGTTGCTTATATGCGTAATGAGGTTCAATTACGTGATATTGGACGAAACTGGATTGCTTGTTATTTAGGGAATGCGGCTGGAGCTATTTTCTTAGCCATTCTCTTTTATTTCACCGGTATTTTCAGCCATATTCCAAACGATCATTTATTACATGAGATTGTTTCTTATAAAATGCACGGATCCGTTACGGCCCTTTTCTTCAAAGGAATTCTTTGTAACTGGCTCGTATGTTTAGCGGTATTCTTGCCAACGCAAGTGAAAGGCGATGGAGCAAAAATGGCGATGATGGTTCTTGTCGTATTCTTGTTCTTCAGCTCCGGTTTTGAGCACAGTATCGCAAACCTTTCTTTATTCTCTATCGCGTTGATTTCTCCACACCCTGATACAATCTCCATTGGGGCAGCCATTTATAATCTGATTCCAGTAACAATCGGCAACATTGTCGGCGGCGCTGTCTTCGTTGGTATGCTGTATCAATTCTTAAGCAAATCTGCTACAAAATTAAGCTTAGAGGATAATCTTAATCGCGTAGATGAAATCGCAGAAAAAGCAAAATAATAATCACCAAAAAACGAGCAGACATAATCTGCTCGTTTTTTTATCCTTGCATGACAGCTTCCTTATTAATTTCTATGAACTGATAATCTGTTTCGTTTAAAGTATCTTCTATCAGTTCGACTAAATGGGCATGATGAGTAAAGAAGATGATTTGTGTTGCTTTTGATAATTCTGCCAGGACCTCGAGTGTAACCTTAGAGCGTTTATTGTCAAAATGAACGAGAATATCATCCACAATAAACGGAACCGGTTCGTTGTCCTCACAATATTTCTCGATGCTCGCAACACGCAAAGCCAGGTACAGCTGATCCATTGTACCATCGCTCATTGCATCAATCCCAATTTTCTCTCCATTCCTGATTCCAAGAAGAACTTCCTCATCCTTCTCATTATAATCAACGGTAAGTCCTTCAAAGCTATACTCTGTCAGGCGGGCAAACAATGTTGAAGCCCTCGTTAAAATAGGATTTTGATTCTGTGCTCGATAATATTCTATTCCCTTTTGCAAGATCATAACAGCTAGTCTCTTTTCGACGTATTGCTCACAAAGGGCTGAAAGGTCTGCTATCACTGATTCCCTTTCTTCAGTCGCCATAACAGACGTAACTGAACTTCCGTGAATCTTCTCTTCATACTCTTTCTTACAAACCCCAAATGATTGGTAGGCAGCAGAACAGTTTTCATCGAGCTCCTTTTGCTCAAGCTCCAATTCTGTCAAGTGCCCTTCAAGATGCTCCATATCTTGCTCTGCAATCTCCTGCTCAAGTTCATCAATGGACCCGCTTCCTGCTATTTCCTGAAGAACGAGATCGAGCTCATTGATCCTTCTCGTTAAATCTTGCTTAGCTGCATATTGCTCCTCCACAGCCTGTAATTCATCCACTGTCTGAACACCGGCAAGTGAGAGTAGGCCACATAGCGATTCTTCAGCTGCTTGCTGCTTCTGAGAGGCTGTTTCATACCCAGCCAAGCACTCCTCTAACTGACGATTCCAATCCTCTTTATCACGTTTATTCTGCAGCTGCTTCTTTAATTCATCCGCCAGCTTATAAACCAACGATTGAATATTGCCTTGTTTCGGCCAGTTTACCTGATCAAGAAGATAGCCGATTTTCTGTTCAAAATCTTGGACAAACATTCTGCTCGCATTCATTCTCGCACTCAGTTCAATCCATTCATCATAAAGCTTTACACACCGGTCATAACGTTCGACTCTTTCAAGAGCCGTATCCGTTGGACACGTCCCATCAAGCTGAATGGGACATACCGCTTCCGCCCACTCATCCTTCCAGTCTACGTATTGGCGATTCTTCTCTTTCAATTCATTCTCCATCTCGAGAAGAGCTATTCGCTTATTCTTCCAATCAGATTCCAATGCCTGTTTTTCAAGGCTGCGGGCTGATTCTTTATCCTTAAAGACAGTCGCTTCCTTTATCCAGCGGGCCAATGAGTAATCTTGATAGGATACATTCAACTTAGTAACAGATGCCAACGCATCATACAGCCTTTTCTTCAGCAGTTGACTCTGCTCGTTCAGCTTGCTGCAGGCATGCTCTTTCTTTTGGCATTGTGAAAGCAAATACTTTATTTCTCTATACTTAGACATCCATGCCTTCATTTCTTGCGGAGAAAGGGGCGTAATCCCATTCTCTTGCCAAAGTGCATTCCATTTGCCATATAATTGACGGCCCACATCATCTAGGTGTTCCAGCTTACGTTTGTACCCTTCCATACGGTTTACTGCTTCATCTATATCATTCAAGTATTTCTGCTTCATGCCCACCTTCGCAGACTCATGTCTCATAACATCTGCCAATTCATCCGCTTTTTCTAATTGGGATTCATAAATGTCGGTAAGCTTGTTTTCTCCTGCATAACGGGCAATTTCCGCTTCCGTCAACTTCTGACCATCTAATGTACGGCGAACCAGTTTCCAACTCTCATCCCGATTTCGTCTTGCTTTCTTTAGGTTTTCCTCTGTTGGGATAACTGTACTCGCTTCAAGATCACGGAGAGCAGCACGGGCGGAGGAAAGCAATTCTTCCTCCGTAACAAACTTTTGTTTCCAAGCAAGAACATCTTCCTTGTATGTCTTCTCTTCTTTCATGAATTGCTCAATCGTCTCTTCTAAGATTGGTATATGAAGTCCGGCAAATTCCGTCCTTCCTCCGTTCCAGAGCGGCAAAGTCTTTAATTGCTCATCAATGGAATCCTGCATATCTTTTAATTCAGCTTGCAATTCAGCAATCCTATCCTCAAGTTTCCCTTCATCATGAGCAGCCGCTAATGCAGCTTGTAAATCATCAAGTGAATGAAGCTCGCCATAATTCTCCCATTCCTGTTTCTTCAAAGAAACAACTTCTTCCATTGCCGTAATCCGCAGGCGCAGCTCAGAAATAGAACTTTTTAGGATTCGATGGTTTTCATGCAGGGAACGAATTTTCTCTTTACGTGCAGGCTGAATTCGAAGATTTTCCATTTCTACAACCTCCATGCTCATAAAGCCCATATTCTGAAGGAGATCATCTAATTGTTTTCGGCAGACTTCAGCCCGCTCTTTCAGATTCTCATAATCACGTTTTTCTTTCTCATAGGCACCAATATCACCGTTTAAGGATTGGATAACGGATTCTTCTTTCAATATGTTCTCATCAACTGAAAGCTGGGCCAGCTTTTCCTTTAGCTTGTCCGCTTCTGCCCTTGCTGTTTGTGCCGTTTCTGCACAAGAGCGAATGATTTTGGATAGTTCTCTCCTTTGGAGGGAACAATCATGAGGAAGAGTTGGAATCGATTCATAGGGGGCTAATTTGTCCAATAATAGCTTTCTTTCAGCAAGCTTAGGTGAAGCTTTGCGCAGCTTCTCAAGCTTATTAATTCGAGCGGAAACTTGAGCCTGTTTCTCCCTCAATTCTGAAATAACAGCCTTTCCATCTGTGTATTCCTTCTCCAATTCCTTCCATCGCCTTGCCAGCATGAGAGATTCATTGGCTTTCTTCGTTAATTCCTTTTCCTTACGAATTAGTTCATTAATCGGCGGTTTTGACCCACCTGCCTTATAAAGTTCCTTGCTGGCTGAGTCTAGCTGCCCCATAACTTGTTTAATTGCATTGATGCCGGATGCAGCAGCAAAAAGACTCTCACCAACATGCCCATTACTCGCAAGCAAGGCTTCTCCGCCTTCACGCAAGGTTTCATGATTCAAGGCGAACATAGAACGAAAGGTATCTTCTGATAAGACATTGATATACGGTACCAATGAGTTATCTGGAATTGCTTCTCCATTCTCATCTAGAAGGGTCTTTGTCTTCCCTTTTCTCCGATAGAACTTGATCGTATCCCCTGCTGCATTCGAAATGGTTCCTCCTATACGAAGCTTTGTATTCGGGTGCAGGAAAGAATCCTTAGAATTGTGAGGAATGCCGTATAAAAGCTGGGTAATCGAGCGCAGCAAGGTACTTTTCCCTGCTTCATTATTGCCGTATAACACATGAAAGGAATGTCCTTGATCAAACGGGATCGAATAATTCGTAAAATGCCCAAAGGCCTCAATTTCTAGCCTGTCAAACCTCATGAATGTTTCCCCCTGTCCATAAGCAATCCTTCATTAATGATATCTTTAGCTGCTTGAATTTTTTCTCTCAAAGCATCTGCCGTATCTGGTATAACGGGCTCATCGCCGCGTTTCAGGTCCATAGGAAGCGCATTATGAAGCGATTGAAATTCCTCCTTGATTTCTTGAAGCATCTCTTCATATGACATGTCATCAAGCCACTCCAATATTCCTGTAACCGGAGTTGAATTGGACGCTTCTGATAATGAATTCAACGCAGTTGTCTTGAGCTTGACCTTTTCTATCCATATATCTCCGTTTCCAATTGAAAAAGCCATTGAACGCAAATCATTCAGAACCCTGTCCCTATCACTTGCCAGCTCAAAATGGAGAGGGGTTTGTCCATTCAGAATAAAGCGGAGAGCGAGCATCCTTCCATCCGCCAAATCATAGGCCTTTTCGATTTCTTGCTCGATTTGTGCCATCCACTCTTCATACTGAGTGACTCCAGTTAAATCCGCATCAATTACCTCCCATCTGAGAACATCAAGAGGCATATGAGTCATATCTTTTAATGTACCGCCCTCGACCTCAACAAGTGTACAGCCTTTCGGACCCGTTTCTTTACTATGTCGGCTTTGAATATTACCAGGAAATAAGATAACTGGCTCTTTCTCACTCAGATATTCTCTCTTATGAATATGGCCAAGTGCCCAATAATCGTACCCTTTTCCTTTCATATCCTCAATCGAGCAGGGAGCATAGTTTTCATGCCCTTCCCGGCCGCCGGCAGAAGTATGAAGAATGCCGATATTGTAATAGCCATCCACACTATTGGGATATCCTTTGACCAAATTATCAAGAACCGCTCTCGTGCTGAATCCTTGACCATGGATGACCACGCCGATATCATCCAGCTTCACGCTTCCGCATTTCTTCACATCAAACATATGAACATTGTCAGGCAGCTTAATTTCCTTCGTGATTACACTTGCCGCATCATGGTTTCCTTTGATCATGAACACGGGAATCTGCTCTTTTTGAAGCCGTGCCATTTCACTGGCAAAGTATAATCCCGTATTATAGTCCTTCCAATCACCATCATACAGATCTCCTGCAATGATGATAAAATCCACTTGCCTTTCAATGGCTAAATCAACGAGATTGGTAAAGGCTTCACGGGTGGCGCTTCGTAATCGTCCAACCGGAGCGCCTTCATATCGAGACAACCCTTTTAATGGACTGTCCAAATGAATATCGGCGGCATGAATAAATGTGAAATCCATTATTCCTTTTCCTCCTTATAAGCAATCATCAAGTTCTCTTCACTCTTAGTGATAGAATAACATAGATTTTAGTCCAATTATCTATCTGGAAACAAAAGACAGAACATATGTTCCCATCTATCTCGTAGTATACCCTCTTTTATCTGTTTATGCATCACGTTCATCCAAAATATTCTCCTTCATTTTCCAAGAAGCAGGTTATACTTGATTGAAACTTTTATTGATAGCCCTTCGTATATACTCTTACATAGGTAAAATATCGTGGCAATACGTGCTTATCTATAAGAATTTAACTATGGTGTAAGATAAACAGAACCAATCATCATAAGGAGTGAAAGAAAATGAGTACATATATTGAATCAAATCGGTATACTCTTCCAAAAGTACTTCGTACATTTACACTGTCATTGGCTGTTTCTTTGTTAGGATTTATCGTCGGGAATTTTGTTCCGCCCGCCTTATTCCTGCCAATCATGATTTTAGAGTTCGTTATGCTAATCGCGGCTTTCTTTGTCCGAAGAAGAAAAATGCTTTCATACGGATTTTTATATGCCTTTACCTTTATTTCAGGAATCACCCTGTTTCCGATCGTCACTAGCTATTTAATCACGATTGGAGCAAAGCCTGTTCTCATGAGTCTTGCTGCTACTGTTGCCATTTTCGGAGGACTTTCCTTATATGCTTCAACAACAAAACGGGATTTCTCCTTTTTGGGAGGCTTTCTAACTGCTGCTTTGCTAGCACTTATTGTTATCGGCATTTTCAACTTGTTTTCACCCTTATCCTCAACAGCGACTCTTGTTTATTCCTTTATCGGCATTCTTGTGTTCAGCGGTTATGTCATTTTTGACGTAAACAGGATGAAGCAATATGGGGTATCAGATGAGGCTGTGCCATTAATGGCGTTAAATCTATATCTGGACTTCGTCAACTTGTTTATATACATCCTTCAGTTTATTGGAGTGCTCTCTTCAAGAGATTAAGAATATCCACCTGTTTTCCGCCGCTTTTGCGGCGTTTTTTTATTTGCCCAGTTTTGCCTGCATATCGTTGTACATACTTTTTATCATTCTACGCAAATTATTAAAGCAGTGAATGAAAGTGAAATGAGGGTGCAATTATGAGTTCTAATTCTGATCAGTCAAAAGTGAGCATATGGTGCCTGGCCAGCATTGCTGCTGTTCCGCTCATTATGACACTAGGTAATTCCATGCTAATTCCTGTTCTGCCCATATTGGAGAAAAAGGTTTCCATATCCTCCTTCCAATCGAGCCTGATCATCACAAGTTATTCGGTGGCCTCAATATTGCTTATCCCGATTGCAGGATACTTATCGGATCGATTTGGGCGTAAGATGATTTTACTTCCCAGCCTTGCCATCACATTTATCGGAGGACTCGTATCCGGTTTTGCCTCCTGGAAAATGAGTGATCCCTATATGGTGATTATCATCGGCAGAATCATCCAAGGAATTGGTTCAGCCGGCGCTTTTCCAATCATCCTTCCACTTGTGGGTGATTTGTATAAGGACGATGATGAAGCAAGCGCCTGCTTAGGAATTGTGGAGACATCCAATACATTTGGCAAAGTATTGAGCCCGATTCTTGGCGCAGCCCTTGCCCTGTGGATATGGTATATCCCCTTCTTTTCTATTTCTGTCTTCAGTTTAATTAGTTTTTTGATGGTTCTATTCTTTATTAAAGTTCCAAAAAAGAAGGATGAGCCTCCTAAGCTCAAAGATTTTTTACAGCAGGTTAAAAAGATTTTTCATACCGATGGAAGATGGCTCTATAGTGTGTTCATTACCGGTGCCTTTATCATGTTGATTTTGTTTGCAGTACAGTTCTATTTATCAAATATCCTTGAATCTAAATATGATATCCATAACATTAAAAAGGGATTTATTTTAGCCATTCCTTTGTTCTTTTTATGTATAGCCTCATTTATCACAGGAAAGAAGATCAAGGATAATATTAAAGCCATGAAGATATTGATTATCATTTCCTTGGTGATTTCCTGTGTTTCCATTTGTTTCACCTCTCATATCGATAATCTCTATTTACTTATAGGCGTTTTATCCATATTTGGAGCAGGGCTTGGAGCGATTCTTCCCTCATTGGATGCCCTTATTACCGAAAATATTGAAAAGGAACAAAGGGGAACGATTACTTCCTTCTATAGTTCCGCCCGTTTTTTCGGGGTTGCTGCTGGACCTCCCCTTATGTCCTATTTCTTGAAAGAAAATGAATCCTATCTTTTCTATTCATTCAGTATCCTATCTGTTCTGCTTATCATTCTTATCGCCAAATGCATTAATGCAGAATCACCTGCATAAATCATTTGCTGTCTAATATGGGCTGACTCGATCATCAGGGTCAGCTTTTTATTGGGCAGGAAACCTCCACATCCCAAGTAATTTGCCGCCTCAGCATAAACATGTGAATTTCCGCTATTCATGTCCTAAATCTCATGATTACTCTCCTTATAAAAGGGAATGAAGAAACAAGAGGATTTAATTACCTCATCACATACGAGGAGGGTATGCATGCATAAGAATAATATGAAAGCCGTTGTAATCGAGGAATACGGCGGATTAAACGAACTGAAGGAAAAAGTCATTGATAAACCAATCCCCCTAGATAATCAAGTTCTTGTGGAAGTAAAAGCTGCTTCAGTTAACCCTATTGACTGGAAACTCAGAGAAGGCTATCTGCAGGACCGTTATGATTTTGAATTTCCCATCATACTTGGCTGGGATGTTGCAGGTGTAGTAGCCGATGTTGGAAAGCATGTTCAAGGCTTTGAAATAGGCGACCGTGTTTTTGCACGGCCAGAGCTGACCCGTCTCGGTACATATGCCGAATATACCGTAGTGGATGACTTATTGCTCGCAAAGATTCCCGATAATCTATCCTTTGACGAGGCTGCCTCTATTCCTTTAGCCGGTTTGACAGCCTATCAGGCTTTATTTGATGCGCTCGAAATCATGGAGGGACAAAAAGTCTTGATTCACGCTGGGGCGGGCGGTGTCGGCACCTACGCCATCCAACTGGCGAAACTAAAAGGAGCTTATGTCGCCACAACAGCGAGCAAGAAAAATCATGGCTACTTAACCTCATTAGGGGCTGACCAATGCATTGACTATAAGACAGAATCATTCGAAGAAATCTTAAGTGAGTATGACGCTGTATTTGATACGGTAGGTGGGCAGACCCTTCTAAATAGCATGAAAGTTCTCCGTAAAGGCGGAAAAATTGTTTCCATCGTGGAACCTCCCTCTGAACAAAAGGCTGGCCAATATGGGATTAGAGAGCAATTCCTCTGGCTTATCCCGAGAGGAGACCAGTTGCAGGAGCTTGCCTCCCTTTTAGGGGAAGGACGATTGAAGCCCGCTCCGCTTGAAACCTTTCCTTTCTCCGAAAAAGGAGTCAGAAATGCCCAAGAGCTCAGTGAATCCGGCCATACAAGGGGCAAGATTGTCATCAAGATGGGCTAGACTATTTCTTGGGAAATCAAAGAAAGGAGGAGAAACATTATCTGTTTCTCCTCCTTTCTATTATTTAGGCTGTTTCTCACATGCGGTGAATGGTATCCATTCCCGTATTGGATTTAACCAAAATTTCATCATACTTCGCTTCATCCACCTTCTGCCTTGATAAGATTGTTCCAATATAGCCAGCAATAAATCCTAGCGGAATGGATACAAGTCCAGGCGTCGTCAATGGAAATAGTGCTTCCCCAGTCAGAATAGCTGAACCATCCGGACTAAAGACGTTCGGACTGATCAGCACCAGTCCTACGGAGGAAATTAACCCGACAACCATGGCACTGATTGCACCAGTTGTGTTGAACTTCTTCCAGTAGATCGTAAAGAGGATGACCGGCAAATTAGCACTCGCTGCGACAGCGAAGGCAAGAGAGACAAGGAAAGCAACATTCAAGTTTTGAGCTACTAAAGCCAGCAAAATGGAAATGACAGATACCCCAATAGATGCATAGCGCGCCATCTTGACTTGTTCCTTTTCGTTCGCTTTACCTTTACGAAGGATTTCATTATAGAAATCATGGGCAAACGCTGATGCACCGGTTAGAACCAATCCAGCTACAACAGCAAGGATTGTTGCAAAGGCAACAGCAGAGACGAAGGCAAATAGCATATTTCCGCCCAATGCCTGTGCGAGAAGCGGCGCAGCCATATTACCTGCTGCATTCGCTGCAACGATATCAGTCGTGCCAACAAAGGCGGCTGCCCCAAAGCCCAAGAATATGGTCATGACATAAAAGGCTCCAATAATCCAAGTTGCCACAACGACTGAGCTTCTCGCTGCCTTGGCATCCTTCACCGTGAAGAATCGGACCAAAATGTGCGGGAGCCCAGCTGTACCTAATACAAGGCCCATTGTTAGCGAGAGTGTATCAAGCCCCTCCGTATATTTAACTCCAGGATTTAAGAAAGCCTCCTTCAGCGGAGTCGCTGATCTCATGGATTCAAACATATAAGGGATGCTGTAATTAAACTTTGCCAGGACGATAATCGAAATGATAAATGTCCCCGTCATCAAGAGAAGTGCCTTGACGATTTGGACCCAGCTTGTCGCATGCATACCGCCAAAGATAACATATATAGTCATCAAGGTGCCGACAATTAAAACGGAGGTTGTATATTCAATCCCTAATAATAATTTTATAAGTGCTCCTGCGCCAACCAATTGAGCGATCATATAAAAAATAGAAATTGCCATTGTATTAAAGGCTGCAAACCCTCTAATTTTCTTCGTATCAAAGCGTGCTGCCAGCATATCTGCCAACGTATATTTACCAAGATTTCGAAGAGGCTCCGCCACTAAATATAGAACAACTAGATAAGCAACCAAAAAGCCAATGCTGTAAAAGAACCCATCAAACCCAGCAAGAGCAATTGAACCGGCAATTCCTAGGAATGATGCTGCTGACATATAATCCCCAGCAATGGCCAGACCATTCTGCCAACCGGTCAGACCACTTCCTGCTGTATAAAATTCGCTTGCATTGCTCGTTCGTTTGGATGCCCAATAAGTGATCAATAGTGTAATGAAAACAATCCCAAGAAACATTGTAAAGGCAGCTACATTCATTTGGACGTCTCTCCTTTTCTCATCTGAAGAATCTTATCCGTAAGTATGTCAAATTGTCCAGCCTTTTTGGAGTAAATCATACATAAAGCCCATGTCATGATAAATTGTCCAAAAGCAAATACCCACGCCCACGTAATACTTCCATAAAACGATTGATTAAGAACAGTGGAATAAGAGGTCATAAGCGGCAATGCGAAGTAAAAGACTAAGAAAAACAATGTGAAAGGAATGATGAACCGTTTTTTAATTTGCAGCAGTTTCTGGAAATCAGCTGATTGAACAATAGCCGAATAATTCGTTCGGCTGCCCTCCTCCTTATAAGTCGGTTTCTTTTCTCCCATATATCCGTCTCCTTTCCGGCTCCCTTTAGGGAAGCGCTTCCAAATTTACGGAATATTTATACTATTTAGTACAAGCAAATTATACATCACTGGGATAATTAGGTAAATAAGAAATTTATCATATACACGCATCTTTTCTTGCTGAGAATAAACAAAAAAGGAATCCGGAGCGGATTCCCTTTTCATCTTAGAAGTATTTACGCGGATTAACCGCATTTGATTTATTGATATTCCAAGGTCCTTCATGAATTTCAAAATGTAAATGCTGGCCATAGGATTGTCCTGTATTCCCCATCAAGCCAATTTGCTGACCTTTCTTGACGGTTTGTCCATTACTAACCATACGTGAACTTAAATGCGCATACACAGTGGTATATTGCTTGCCATTAATGTAATGCGTAATGAAAATCGCATTTCCATAGGAAGATGAGAAATAAGATCTTGAAACAACCCCATCTGCCGCCGCCATAATCGATACAGAACCAGATGCAGCAATATCAATACCGTTATGGTTTGTACCCCATCTACCGCCGAAGCCAGAAGAGAAATACCCTGCAGCTGGTTTCATGAATATGCCGGATGCTGCGCTGCTGGATGGTGCTGGTGCAGCAGTATGACTAGAACTTGAAGTGGAACTAGAACTTGATTTAGAGCTTGTACTTGACTTAGAGCTTGCGCTTGATGAACCAGCATTCGTGCTTTTGCTTGAACTTGAGCTTTGGGAAGATTTCTTCTTCGCTTCTGCTGCTCGCTGTTTAGCCAGCTCAGCTTGGCGTTTTTCCTCCGCGGCCTTTTGTTTCGCAATCTCAGCTTGACGTGCTTCCTCTTGCTTAATAGCCTTCTTGATAGCCGCCTTTTGGCCTGCTAGAATGTCTGCCTCTTCTTCCATGCCAATTTTCTCTTTCTCAAGCTTTTTCTGCTCGGCTTTCAGCTTCTTCATAAGTTGATTTTTCTCTTTTTTCTGCTGTTCTTGCTTGGCTTTCATTTCTTTCACTTCAGCCATCATAGATTCAAGATCGCTTAGTTTCTGCTCAACAGATTTCTTCTTATCTTCCAATGCTTTCTTATCTCGCTCTTGTTCAGCGATCAAATCTTGGTCTGCATCCATAATAGTTGATACAGCACTTAACCGCTCAACAAATTCGCCGAAGTCACTTGCTCCAAGCACGACCTCGAGATAGTTCATGTTTCCGCCTGTTGCTTGATAAGAACGGGCACGTTCCTTCAGCAGTTCATTACGCTTTTCAATCTTATCTTCGAGTACCTTGATTTCTTTTTTCAATGTTTCGATTTGTTCTTTCGTTTTAGCAATCTTTGCCGTTAACTTATCAATTTTGTTCTCGGTTTCTTTCATTTGCTTTTCAAGCTTTTCGAGCTGTGATGCTAAATCTGCTTGTTTACCTTTTACATGATCAATCGATTTCTCGGCATCCTTAATATTGGAATGAACCTTAGAACGATTCTCTTCAATCTGGCTTTCCTTCTTCTTCAATTCAGAAATGGATTCAGCTGATGCAAATCCTGCTGAGAACAATGAACCGGCTCCAACAACTACAGCCATGTTCAAAGCAATTAATGACTTCTTCAAATGATGATCCCCTTTCAATAAAGAGCCGCCTCTAAGACCCTTTCTCTCTATCTAACTCAAAAACTCTTCTGTGCTTGATGGTTTTAATAGACTCTCAGACCTATATAGAGTCCATCTGCTAAACCAATCTCACCCATTAAAGCTTCTTTCAACAATCGACAAATATCAACAACATATTCCAATAAGTCCAATGTTTGGTACGGTCCTTATTATATCAATCTATAATTTCATTTCCACCATATAAACATTACAGTTATATTTCATGGAATCTTTTGTCTGTAAAAAAATTAATATAATGTTGAATTTTGAGGATTTATTACTACTTATTTTATACTTTGAGGAAAAACTTACTATAATGAAAGGAATATAAGACTAAGTCTATCGAATCAAAAAGGGGAACTCAAATTATCAGCTCGACAAAAATAAATAAATTCTGACAAATTGCATCTGTCATTTTTCTTCTTATTCTCCTCCTATTCAGGTGAATTACGCTTCTAGCACATCCTATCACACTCTATATTTTCCGATAAATTGCATGCACCTAGATGTAAGATAATCAGTATTTTATTTACTTCAGAAAAATAGGTGAATCATCTACTCTATAAGTGAAATATTTCCTGTATATATTTGACATTACTTATAGTGAAATAAGGGTATCTTCTATATACTAGGAATACAATAAATATAGGAAGGGAGTCATCTAGTTGACTACTAAATTTAACGCCCTTGTCGTAAACAAAGAGAACGAACATTTCTCGATAGATGTTCAAAAGCTGTCACTTGACGATCTGCCTCAAGGAGAAGTGCTCATCCGCACCCATTATTCGAGTGTAAACTATAAGGACAGCCTGGCGACTATTCCAAATGGAAACATCGTTAGCCATTATCCATTCGTCCCAGGCATCGATCTTGCAGGAGTGGTGGTTTCTTCTAATGATTCACGTTTTAAGGAAGGGGACGAGGTTATTGCCACCAGCTATGAAATCGGCGTTTCTCATTTTGGCGGATATAGTGAGTATGCCCGCATTCCTGCCAAATGGATTGTACCCGTTCCGGAAGGCTTGACATTAAAGGAAGCGATGGTCATCGGGACAGCCGGCTTCACGGCAGCTCTTTCTGTTCAACGGCTGCTTGATAATGGAATTACGCCTGAAAGCGGGAAGGTTCTCGTTACCGGTGCAACAGGCGGGGTTGGAAGCTTTGCCGTATCCATTCTTTCCACCCTTGGATTCACGGTAGAGGCAAGCACAGGCAAAGAGACTGAAGCTGAATTCCTTACCAGCCTTGGCGCCTCTTCCATTGTCCCGCGAAATGAAGTGTTTGATGGAAAGGTACGAGCATTAGGGAAACAGAAATGGGCGGCAGGCGTGGATCCGGTCGGCGGAGAGCCGCTGGCTGCTTTGTTAAGCCAAATTCAATATGGAGGCTCTGTTGCGGTCAGCGGCTTGACTGCCGGAACGAAGCTCCCTGCAACTGTCTTCCCATTTATCCTGCGCGGAGTTAACCTGCTGGGTATTGATTCCGTTTATTGTCCAATGGAAAAGAGACTTGCCATTTGGAACCGTCTGGCAAATGACTTTAGACCAGCAAGCTTTGATGTATTCATTCAAGAAGAGATAACTCTGCAAGAGCTGCCAAAGAAAGTCTCTATACCACTGCAAGGTCAGGCAAAAGGACGAATTATTGTCAATTGCCAAGCATAAGAAAAAGCAAAAGGGAAGCCTGTCTTTATGGACGGGCTTCCCTTTCTTATGATGTCTCTCTTTTCTTTCGCGGCGTACGTTTTCTTGCCGGCTTTGTCTGCGGCTTTGTTTGGTCTATGGAAGCTTGAAGAGCTGCCATCAAATCCACTACATTCGATTTCGGTGCATTCGATGCTGCCGGTGTGACCGTTTGCTCTGCCTTTTTGCGCTCGATCAATTCAAGGAGGGCTGAGCGATACTCATCATGATATTTACTAGGGTCAAACTCAGTCGTTAATTGGTCAATCAACAGGATAGCCGTATCCAGCTCCTTAGGGACGACCTCCTCCACCATCGGGATATTCGGAACATCTGATGCCTTTCTGACCTCACTCGGGAAATGGATGGTTTCCATCAATAATGTCTGCTCATATACCCGAACGACAGCCATTGACTCCTTTGCCCGTATAGTGATTTTGGCAAGGCCTACTTTTCCTGAATCCTTAAGGGCTCTTCTCAGCAAAGTATAAGCCTTAACCCCTCCTTCATTTGGAGAAATATAATAGCTCTTCTCAAAATAAATGGGATCTATTTCTTCAATCTTTACAAAATCGATGATTTCAACAGCCTTCTCCTCTAATTCCTTCTTGATGGCCTGCAGCTCTTCCTCATCAAGAACCACGAACTTCCCCTTTACATATTCATATGCCTTCACAATATCCTCCTGCGGGACTTCCTCCCCGCACACAGAGCATACCTTCTTGTACTTAATTGGAGCATGGCACTTTTCATGCAGAGTGCGCAGCGGCAGATCTTGATTCTCGGTTGCAGCATGAAGCTTAATGGGAATGCTGACAAGACCAAAGCTGATGGTCCCTTTCCAGATTGTATGCATAAGAACACCTTCTCTTTTTTTCTTATGATATCCAAAACCTGCAGATTCATGATGAGGTTGATTGAAGGACTTCAATCAATTCCTTGATCTGTACTCCTTGATTGACCGTAAAATATTCAGCAAAAGGATCTATCCCCCTTATCACCCTTTTTTGGACTTCCTCCAGCAAATAATCACCCGTCTTCATTCCTTGTCGTACCTCCTCCCAATATAGGGGAACAGCAATCCCAGGCTCCTCCGTTTCCCGTGGTGAGTAAGGGCAAATGATGGTCTTCTTAACATCATGCTGGATGTAATCTACATATAAGCGGCCCCTTCGATTTTTTTTGAGCCGCTCCACAGTAAATTGCTCGGGGAATTGCTCAACAAGATAGGAGGCAATAAATTCAGTAAATATCCTCGTTTCACTGTACGTGAGGATTCCATCATTAAGAGGTAAATGAACTTGAATTCCCTTACGGCCGGATAATTTCACGAAGGATAAGAGGTTGAAGTTATCGAACAGCCTTTTCATCTCAAGGGCTGCCTTGATAGCAAGTGTCAAATCTCCAAGCGCGGGCGGGTCAAGGTCAAAAACAATCTCACATGGATAGAGTGAATCCACGGTATTGAATGGAATGTGAAACTCAATAGCTGCCTGGTTCCCAAGCCATAACAGTGTTTGTGCGTTCCCGCAGATTATATGGGAATCATCCTCCACTATCACCTTCTGAACAAATGCTGGTGCATGCTCTGGGGCGGCTTTCTGATAGAACCCGCTCGCCCCCACTCCTTCCGGGTATCGCTTAACCGTAAGCAGCCTTCCAGATAGGAACGGAAGCATCCTGTCTTTCACAGCCAGCAAATATTCCATATACCGCTCCTTTGTGACAGAATGACATGGCCAGATTTCCTTTTGCGCATTTGTCAGCTGAACGGGTTCATATTGAGCTAGGAGAAGATGAACCCACGTACATGCATGCCAGTCATGAGTGAATAGCAGCCGCTCAAAGCGCGGTTCGTGCAGTTTCCCATTCTTTACAGTCTTGAAGCTGATTTCTACACAAATGCCAGGCGGCACAGAAAATCCTTCTGCCTCTTCCCTGCACCCTCTCTCCAACAGAAGCTTGATAAGGGCATCCTTTTCCTCCTGCTTGAATCTCTCCTTCACAACTGCTATCGTTTCCGTTTTTTGATGTTTTAGGACAGCCACAGAGATAAGCCCATTTACCCGGTCAAAAGTCTGCAGAAAAGCTGCTGCATGGTATCTCATTGACTCCCCTCTTTCTCAAACCGGCAATCAAGCGGATTTCTTTCGACAAAGGAATCTAAGACAGGCTGACGCAATGTTCTGGACTCGGACCATTCAAGAAATTGTACCTTTACCGTAAAAATTGGACTTACCCATTGACAATCCTTTGCTTCATGAATGGCCTTAACAAAAGGAGAAAAAGCCTGTTTGCTTTTTTCAAGATAATGCTGGATGGTTTTCCAATCCTGTGCATTATAACGACCCCTGCCTGCCTTGCCTATATAATGAAGCTGACCGTCAGAGTCATATAAACCGAGCAAAAGGGAGCGAAGTCCGCTTCCCTTTTGGATATAACCGCACACAACAGCAATCACGTCCTGGTAGTTCTTGATCTTTTGCCAGCGAGCATCCTTGCCCCCTGGTAAATAGCAGGCATGCAAGTCTTTGCAAAGGATTCCTTCAAGGCCTTGCTCCTTCACAGCGTGGAGCAAGCCTTCACCTTCCTCGAAATTCTCGGTCAATCGGATATGCTCTGTTTCCTTAACGATAGACCGGAGCATTTTCTGCCTCTCATATAGGGGCTTATCCATCATGGATACCCCATTCATATAAAGACAATCAAACACCATATAAATAATCGGAATCTCTTTCTTTTTAATCTCTATCTCTGCACCGCCTCTCAATCGATCACGTTTCATAACCTCATGAAAGGACGGTTTCCCGTCCACAAGGGCAATCACTTCACCATCTAGAATAAAGCTATCAGCCTTAGAATAGCTTTCAGTGTCCAGCAATTCAGGGTATTGAATGGTACGATTGTTTAAATGGCGATTAATAACCTCTGTCCCAGAAATGGACTTATAAACGAGAATTCTCACACCATCCCATTTCACCTGAAATACCCAATCTCCACTTAAGGGTATTTCAGCAGCTGCGATAGGTTCAAAAGGGATGATTGGTTTCATAGCTGTCCCTCCTTTGTCTCGTAATACCGTTAGTATGGAGCTTTAATGAACGGATTATTTTATAGGTTTACAAATCAGGCAGATTTGTCCTATTATGGCAAAAAGAGAGTCGGGAAGTGATCATTCATGAAAACTGTACTTATGTCTATGTTTTTATCTATCCTGATCAATATCCTGTATATGGCAGGCGTTCTAACCTTGGCATATGTTCAAACAGTCCGCTATCAGCCTGATATAACGGAATATGAGAATGTCCATTTCCTCGACAGCTCAGTCGCTTTCGGCTATTCTGGCGGTTTCTTCTCAACTTTCATCCTCATGACCATTATTGGGACATTCATCGTATGGTGCATCCTAAAACTTGTTATCAAACTGCGAGCTGAATGAAAATCAACGTAAAAAAGGACTTCAGAAAATTGAAGTCCTTACATATCCTATTAAAATAAGTCCTGTTCATGCCAGATAGTTTAGAGCAAGGATTCTGTACCGTCCACATATATCTCCGTTCCGGATATATGGCTTGCTTCATCTGAAGCGAGAAAGGCTACCAAGCTTGCGACTTGCTCCGGCTGTCCCGGACCGTTTGCCAGCGGCTGCATACCTTCTGGGTATTCAATTGGAATCTCGATTTCCTTCACACTTTCGGATTTATCGGTAGAATCATCAATATTTGTTTCAATCGCCCCTGGACAGATGGCATTTACGCGGATTTTATAACGAGCAAGCTCCAGTGCCGCCATCTTCATGAAGCCAATTTGGGCTGCTTTTGAGGTACTGTAGGCTGCCATCCCAAAGCCGGCAAACCGCCTGTTTCCATTAATTGAGCTTGTAATGATGATACTGCCTCCGCCGCTCTCTTTCATATGAGGAATGGAATATTTCACAAATAGGAACGTGCTTCTAAGATTCGTTTCAATCGTCCTGTCCCAATCAGCGACATCGAGGTGTTCAATAGAGGATAAGGTTCCATTAATTCCTGCGTTGCAAAAGAGGATATCCAATCTGCCATACTTCTCCACGATATCATTGACTGCCTCTTTAATTTGATTCTCATCCCTTACATCTACCTCATAAATACAAGCGCCGCCGCCGCTCTGTTCAATGGATGAACGAACGGAAGCAGCCCCGGAATAATTGATATCCAACAGGCATACATGAACGCCGCTGTCCGCTAATTTTTTTGCTGCAGCGGCTCCAATACCAGATCCGCCGCCAGTCACAATCGCAACTTTCTCACTTCTTTGCTCTACATTACCCATTTAAACATTCCCCCCATCAGTGTATACACTTATTTATCCAATTAGCATAAATCTAAAACGTGCCACATATTTGTTTTACTGAGAATGTTATCTGCCTAAATAATTTTGCTCGCCCTCTTATAAAGCAAGCATCTTACAGGTATAATTGAATTATTCAGGAGTGAGCCGAAAGGAGTACCAGCCGTCAAATGTATTCAGTCAACCAACTAGTTAAAAGCAGAGGATTTATTCGCTTTCTAACTTTTTTAATTCTCATTATACTCTTTTATACATTAAGAGACATGATTAATTTGATTCTATTTACCTTTATTTTCATCTTTTTAATGGGCGGATTAGAACGGTTTATCTCCTCTACATTAAGGAAAACGCTTCAGTTTAGGGTACGTCCTCAATTGATTATCCTAATTCTCTATTCCGTTTTAATCACTTCCATGGTCATGGTTATTTATAAATACATACCCATTATCACCATGCAGCTGACGGAATTAGTGCAAGCCTTAATAGCCTTCTATAAGGACCCGCCGGATAACCGTGCCATTGAAGTGATTATCAGCGCGATGAACAAGCTGATTTCTCCAACCGATATTGAACAGAACGCCAGTGCCATATACACATATGCTGCTGATATCGGCAAAGTCAGCCTTCAATTATTTATCTCAATCCTATTAAGCTTGTTCTTCTTATTGGAGAAAGAGAAAATCGGCCGTTTCACCAGCACATTCAAAAACAGTAAGCTGGGGACCATTTTTAAGGAGCTTGAGCATTTAGGCACTGTGTTTGTCAATTCCTTTGGGAAAGTGATCGAAGTTCAATTCTTGATTGCTTCCGTTAATGCTGTCTTATCACTGATTATTTTGTACTTCCTTGGTTTCCCGCAGCTGCTTGGCCTAGGCATTATGATATTCCTGCTTGGCTTAATCCCTGTTGCAGGTGTCATTATCTCATTAGTTCCCTTATGCACGATTGCTTATCAAATTGGCGAGGGTATGCATGTCCTGTATGTGATTGTCTTAATTGCTGCCATTCATGCGCTTGAAAGCTATATTCTTAATCCAAAATTCATGTCAGCCAAAACCCATTTGCCGACGTTTTACACATTCCTTGTCCTTGTTCTGGCTGAGCATTTCCTTGGAATCTGGGGATTGATTCTTGGTATTCCGATCTTCATCTTTATTCTTGATATGCTTGAAGTTCCCAATATCAGCAGCTCCGAAACGAAGAAGGAAGAGAACAAACCCGTCATTGAATGAATATGTCCATAGAAAGAGGGAGATAGGATGCATCACACATTCTATCTCCCTCTTCGTTTAATCATTTTAAGGCAAATCCACTTACCGGATGCGGAAGATACGATTCCTCCAAGAAAGACATTTCCTCATCTGTCAGCTTAATAGACAAGGCTCCTTTGGCATCTTCAAGATGGCGAAGCTTTGTGGCACCTATGATTGGGGCTGTGACAGGCTGCTTTTGAAGCAGCCAGGCTAATGCGACCTGCATGCGCAGGACACCTCTTCTTTCCGCGATTGATGCTACACGAGTAATAATCTCATTATCAGAGTCTTCCATCGTGCCATACTTTGCCTTTTGCACTTGGTCGGTCTGCGAGCGATAGGTTGTTTCTCCGACAGCCCTTGTCAACCTGCCAGAAGCAAGCGGGCTGTATGGGGTTACCCCGATTCCCTCACTTTCACACATAGGCATCATCTCCCGCTCCTCTTCCCTGTATAAGAGATTGTAATGATTTTGCATGGAAACGAATTTCGTCCAACCATTGGATTCAGCTACATGGTTTGCCTTTAAGAATTGCCACGCCTGCATGGATGAGGCGCCAATGTATCTGGCCTTCCCTGCCTTTACAACATCATGAAGTGTCTCCATCGTCTCCTCAATCGGAGTTTGGTCATCCCAGCGATGAATGATATAAAGATCCACATAATCGGTACCAAGCCGTTTGAGACTGTGATCCAGTTCATTTATGATAGACTTTCTGGACAGTCCGCCTCGGTTTGGTCCCTTCTGCATAGGGAAAAACACCTTCGTCGCAAGAACCACCTCATCACGTGTTGCATAATCCCTTATCGCCCGCCCTAGTATTTCTTCACTCACGCCTCCTGAATAGGAGTTTGCCGTATCAAAGAAATTAATCCCCATCTCTAAGGCTTTCTTGATGATCTGACGGCTTTCTGCTTCATCCAGCAGCCACTTATGTATCCAATTCTCTTTATCTCCAAAGCTCATGCATCCAAGGCAAAGCCGGGAAACATCAAGTCCTGTACGGCCCAGTTTTACATAATCCATTTCTATTACCTCCGCTCTCTAAGAAGATACCATTAATCCTTGTTCTATTATGTACCATTCATATTGAAGAGCAGTAGCATATTTCTCTCAAATGCTTGCCTATTCCTCTCATCTTCTCTTTACAGAATGAATCAACCGCAGATAGAATTAAACCATAACTTATATATAAACAAGGAGAAAAAAGATGCTTGTACATCCTGCATGTGAACTACAGCTTGCCCAATACTTATCAAATCATCTCAACGAAGACGGTGTCTTCCAAACCATTGTACCGACCATGACATTCATTCGAGAATCGTTGCCATCTGAGCCCATTTACCGAGTGAATGAGCCTTCTATTTGTATCGTTGCACAAGGAGAAAAGCAGGTGTTCCTTGGTACTGAAAAATATCGCTATGGGCCTTCCTCCTATATTGTCTCATCCATTGACTTACCCTTATCAGGGAATGTCGTCAAAGCATCTGCCGAGAAACCATATCTAGCGATGAAGCTAGAGCTCAGTCATCAAGACCTCTTTGATATAGCGGATATGCCGCATACAAATCAGTCCCAAAACTTAGATCAGAAGCAGGCTCTGTACATTGGACGCGCGGACAGATTCCTCCTTGATGCTGCCATCAGAATGGCCAAGCTTACCGAGACACCTGAGGATATTGCTATGCTCTCACCTCTTTACAAGAAGGAAATCATTTATCGGGTCTTACAGGGACCTCATGGTGTAAACCTGAGGCAGCTTGCCAAGGCGGGCACACACATCCGTCATATTCAGGAGGTTATTTCCTATCTGCTCGACCATTATACTGAGCCTATAAAGGTTGAAGAGCTTGCTGGAAGCGTGAATATGAGTACAGCTACCTTCCATCGCCATTTCAAGGAACTGACGACCATGAGCCCTCTCCAATTCCAAAAACAGCTTCGCCTGCAGGAAGCCAGACGGCTGTTGTTTACCGAAAGAGCTGATGCGAAGGAAGCAGCCTATCAGGTGGGATACGAAAGCCCAACACAATTTAGCCGGGAATATGCCCGCCTGTTCGGAGTACCGCCGAAGGAGGATGCCAGGCGGTTTAAAGAAATGGAAGCATAAAGAAAAGAGGGAAGATGCCCTATCCCTCTTTCCTTCTATATCCTTGCCGCATGATAAACGATAAAATGCCACATCCAAACAGAGTGTGACTGAACTTATTGATATGCTTAACTCTCCTCATAAAAAGATTCCGTCCCTATTTTTGCTCCAATTAAAAATACGTGACATGATAACTTCATAGAGGAATTACAATCGTTTTATAACCGCCTGTCGCCATAAAAAAGAGCTCGAGATTTTCAAATGAATCCAGAGGGATTTCAATCTGTTGATTATTCAAAATGGCGGCAATATTCATTAAGGCTACCTCACCTTTTTCTATAACAACAAAATCATCGCTGTTGAGACTATTGGAATGAATCATTAGGCTATCAGCAGCCATTCTTTGTTTTTTACGTTCATTGATAAAGAAGGCTTTAATATCATAGACCGTTAATCGGTCGCCTACATTTTCTATTAGTAAGGTGATATTAACCTTTAAACCGGTTCTTTTACCGAATATATTTGTAAGTATGCTTGTTGTCGCCTTTTCCTTCTCAAATATATCCCATTTATTTATATAGAATGACTGATTAGCCGATGCCGATAATGTATCTATAATGGCTAAAAAATCAGCTAACGTAATCGTTTTTTCAATTTCATTTGAATTGGACTCCCTTTTATGTGACACAGTCATTGTCCTTCCATCCTAGTAATTCTCTTTGCTCCATATAGGACAATTAAAAATAACTATATAGTAATTGAATTACATGAATCGTTAAAAAATGCCTACAAAACTCCTAGAGCAATTCACCTGATTCTTGCTTGGTAAAAAAGAATATAAAGAGAATAATTGGCAAAGCAATTAAAAATCTCCCCGATAGAACCGTTTTTTCTTTTTCCTGCTGATTATGGTCCATTTCAATCACTCCCACAATGTATTGGATAATAATTCCGGCGGGACTGTATAATGTTCTTTGACTACCGAATGGAAGAGCTTATAATTATCAAGCATAAGTGTGGATGGGGTAACTTTCGGATAGCCAAATAGAGGGCCGGAAACATTTATCGTAAATTCGCCTGACGAAATAAATAAACCTGTTATCGTGATTTGATCTGAAAGTAAAAGAATAGCCAATAGGATGTCAAGTATATCTACAATACCTTGCTCTATTGCCAGATTATTTTTTGTCAAAATTCTAGAACTGCCAAATATAGGACCGCCGACAGATATCGCAAATCTGCCCGGTTTCACAAATACACCTATAATCGTAATTTGCTTCGTCAACAATAAAATGGCGGTTATAATGTCCATCACTCGATGAAGGGCCATTATTGCTTTACTGTTCTCATCATTCATATTCTCGTTATTCAAGATGAATCACACCCTGTAATCCATCGTATTCACGCTTTTACCTATTGCTACTCCTTTCATCACGATGGATCACCGATTTGATTGCTTTTTCAATTTCAGCATAACCCGTACATCGACATATATTGGAGGAGAGCCATGTTTTTATTTTTTCATCTGCAGGGTTCGGGTCATCCATCAATAATGCTTGGCAATTCATAATAAAACCAGGGGTGCAATATCCGCACTGAAAAGCAAAATGTGTAACAAATGCTTCTTGAATCGGTGTATGATTCAGTCCTTCAATCGTGATAATTTCCTTATCTTTTGCTTCAACAGCAAGCATTAAGCATGATTTGGTTGGTCGTTTATCAACCATTACCGTACAGGCACCACAATCACCATTAAGGCAGCCTGGCTTAGCACCGGTTAAGCCAATTTTGCGGCGCAATACTTCCAGTAATAGTTCTGTTGGTTCAACTTCTTTATAATAAGGCTGCTGATTCACCATTAATTTCACAATATGCTTCTGGCTGTTTCGTTTATCGTCCACTTATTCACCACCAAGCTTTTTAAAAATTGTGGTCAATGTATTTTCCAAAACGAATAATCTGTAATCTTCAGAACCCTCAATATCATTTAACAACGGACCAGGGATTTTTTGCAGGGCGGCTTTTATTCGTTCTCTTAAAGAACGGCTGCGGTCATTAAGAATCTGTTCCATTGTTTCAGAACGAAACGGAAAAGAACAAACTCCACTAAAGGCAATCCTGATAAAACCTTCTATTTTTAGAGCTGCAACGGTGACTAGCGGATATCCTGTATTCCATTGTTGTCTTACTTTAATGCTAATTGACTTTGCTTCTACATAGTCTTTTTTGGTAGCTAAGCTTACTAAAAGCTCCCCTTCCTCCAGCAGTAAATGCTTATTAAACATATCGTTTATCTTTCTCTTTTGTAATCCAGATTCTCGGGCTGTAATACAAATACTATCAGCAAGCAAGAACGGAAGAACAGCTTCGCGATAATAGATTTGGCCGCATATATTACCGCCAAGGGTAATGGTGTTATTCGAGGTATGATCGGCTATTTCTTTTGTAACACTTGATAATAAAGGGAATGAACGGTTTTTTTCAAATTCATTTAAACGTAATGCCGCACCAATGAAGAGATGTTCTTGATCATAACGAAACAGATTACATTCCGGTATTTTTTTGATATCAATGACGGCATCTGGTTTGACTAAGTTCAATCTGCCTAAAGTGATAATTTCTGTTCCACCACTAAAATAATAAGGGTTTTTGCCTTCTTTTTTTAGATTTCGATATAATTCAACGGCTTCCTCTATCTTTACGGGTTCATAGTAATCAAAATCATAGGCGATCATTCCCCCAGCTCCTTTGCCACACTTCTCCAAATCAATTCAGGCAGTAAGGGCAATTTATTCAAAGAGGTAGATGCAGCGGTGGATAAGCCATTCGCTAATGCAGCTGGCATCCCAAGCAAACCATGTTCTCCCAGCCCTCTGGCTCCATAAGAGGCTTCTACGTGAGGAGTTTCTAGAAACCGACAAATATACTGTGGGTGCTCTCCATACCTTAATGGTCTATACGTTCTCAGCTGAGGATTTTGAACTCTCCCCCATAAATCAAAATAAAAGGTTTCCCGCCCTGCAAAGGCTATCCCCATACTCATGGCGCCCATCACTTGCCCTTCTGCCATTTTTTGATTCAATACTTTTCCAGCATCAATCACCGAAATCGCTTTTCGTATTTTATATCGATGATTGAGGGGATTGTATTCGATTTCTATCCCTTGAGCACCAACCGTCCATTCTGGTCCTGGTTTCCCAGCCCCTGTTTCCTTATCTAAAGTGGTAATGCCCGGAATGATATAACTCCCTCTCCCAATAATTTGCCCCCCAATGGCATTCCCTCCCGGATAAGAATAGCCATAGGCCAACTCTTTATAGGATAAGGCTTTAGAAGGCTCTTCCCTCCAATAAACCGTTTCATTTCCAATCTCCATATCTTCAACAGGAGCCTTCAATACAATGGAAGCAATCCTTTTCAATTGATTGATGACATCCTGACAAGCATGACTGACCGCTCTGCCTGCCATTAATGTTCCTCTGCTTGCAACGGTCTTCCAATGCTCCGGTGTGCTTTTGGTTAAGACGTCCATTTGAACAAACACTCGGGAGATATCCATTTTCAATTGATCAGCAACCATTTGTGCTAAGATTGTCTTTGTCCCTGTCCCAATCTCAACAACGCCAGAGATCACATTTACGCTCCCGTCCGGATTAAAGATAAGGATAGCGCCGGAGCTTGCATTCGGATCAATGGTGGAGTTTTTCCATATGCAGCAAATCCCTTTCGCCCTTATTTGTGTTTCACTGATTCTTTTATAATTTCCTTCCTCCCAGTTCATTAATTTCTTCAGTTCTTTTATACAACCAGGAAGATTGCCAACTGTACTTGAATTCAATTTCACTTGAGTAGGTGTCTCATCACCTGGCTTGATGGCATTTATTTGCCTCAGTTCTAGGGGGTCTATCTTTAATTTAAGGGCTAAGATATCCATTGTCCGTTCAAATGCAAATAACACCTCTGAGTGAGCAAATCCACGATAAGGTGCCGCATATGGGTGATTTGTATACATACAAAGGGAATCACAATACACATTGTCAATACGATAAGGACCAGTACAATCGACTGCACCGGCACGGCTTAAATCTGTTGCTTTATCAGAGTATGCTCCCCCGTCCCACAAATAGGTGATTTCAGCCACCTTAAGCAGTCCATTGCGGTTAGCTCCCAGCTTAACTCTCGCTTCAAGACCGATATGTCCAGGGGAAGTCAGCATATCTTCTTCACGGCTATTGATCACCTTAACTTTCCTACCGCCAACTGCTCTTGACGCAATATACGCTAATAGTTCCAACTGGATGGATGCTTTTCCTCCATATGCACCGCCAACCAATGGGGTATGCACGGTAACTTTGCCTATTTCCACTTGAAAGTACTCACTGATTAATCGTTTAATCATAAATGGCGCCTGTGAAGAGGAATGAATGATTATTTCACCTTCGCCTGTAATTTCTGCGAGTGAGCATCTCGTTTCCATAGCCGCATGGTCGGATGGTTTAAAGGAAAAAACTTGTTCAACCGTCACTTCACTTTCCATCCACCCTTGATCTTTATTTCCCTTTCTGATTTTCGAATGGTTAGCGATATTTGTTCCTGGTATAGGGATGACATCAGGTATTTTCTTATACTCCCCTAACCGTTCGTGAAGGATTGGAGCATTATTTTCAAGTGCCTCGGTTGGAGAATTGACAACCGGCAGCGGCTTATAAATAACATGTATGAGGTCAGCAGCCGCTTTGGCAATTTTCTTAGTTTCAGCAATGACTAATGCCACAACTTCCCCGTGGTAACGAACTTTCTTAAACGCTATGGGATACCGGTCTCTTATTTCTTCCCCGGTTAAGGGTAAATCCTGACCTGTTACA
The DNA here is from genome assembly GCF_051873915.1 of Pradoshia sp. Taxonomy (NCBI): domain Bacteria; kingdom Bacillati; phylum Bacillota; class Bacilli; order Caryophanales; family Bacillaceae; genus Pradoshia; species Pradoshia sp. Next base: position 24,761 of record NZ_JBJEFJ010000111.1, on the reverse strand, counting down.
ATGTTGTGCACCCCAGGAACAAGCATAGCCTGACTAATGTCCACATCCTCTATCCATGCATGCGCATAGGGACTGATTACCTTTTGGACATAAAGAATATTTCCTGTATCTAAATCTGCGGTATACAGCGCTTTTCCAGTCACTTTATTCCAGGCCTCTTTGCGAATGACGCTTTGACCAATCGTATCCATGGAAGTCTCCTTTATTCATTTGATTCTTCTAGGCTCATTGATTGTATATTTTGTGTCCAAAATAAATATTCATCTATCGTGTCAATATCAACAAATATCTTTCTATCCAAAAAAGGCACTAACACTCCTTCTTGCCTTTTTTCCATTAGGATTTGCTTAGCACCTTGATCTCCCTCAAGTTTATATAAATCCTTAAATAATGTTTTTGATAGCAAAATCGGCGGTCTCATAGATTCATCCATTAATGGAGCAACAAATGACCTGGTATGATCTTGTTTATAAATATTGATTAATTGATTAATTATCTTAGTAGAAATAAAGGGCTGATCGGCGAGTAGAATCATAATGGCGTCTGACTGATATTCAATAGCCTTATCCAAGCCAGCTTTAATTGAATCAGATTGATTGGGCCCCTCTCCCTCTATCATGGTGACCATACATATCTCATCTTCAGCCGTTTTATATGGTAAGGCATTCACCTGATTAGAGATGATAATAATCTCATCAAGCTGTGAGTGAATTGCTTTTTCCAAGGCCCACATTCCCAATAAATGATCTCCAAATGGCAAGGATAATTTATTCATACCCATGCGCAGACTGTGACCGGCAGCTAAATAAAGCCCAGTGATCTTCATTTCGTTTTTCTCTTTTCGTTTCGAATATGAATCAGTTCTGCAAGAATGCTAACAGCAATTTCGTATGGACCTTCAGCACCTATGGACAACCCGACTGGTGTATACACATTACTTGGTATGTTTGAATCCAGCAGCTTTTTCGAGCGTTCTTTCGTCCCCATAATTCCGATGTAATCTAGGCTCTGTCCTATCAGTTTTTGAAGGATGTTTTTATCATGTAAGAAATGATGAGTCATAAGCACAATATAATCATTTCTTTTAAGGTTTATTTTTTTTATAGCCTCCAGGGGATGCGCAGTAATATATTGATCTGCCCCCGGGATGTTTTGCTTATTACATAGTGATACTCTAGAATCAATCAGTATCACGTGAAAATCACAATGGCGAGCCATGTCCACCAATGGCCTGGCATCTATTCCTGCTCCAAAGATAATCAGTCGTGTTTTAGGTTCAATCATATGTGTAAATACATATCCGGAGCCATTGGATAGCAGTTTTTGTTCTTGAAAAGCTTCTGGCTGATGATTTGAAGCCTTAAAAACAGTCTGTTCCAATTCATATTGGCCGTTTAAGTACTTTTGATGGATGGTATATAATCCATCATTCAAATTGGCGAGGATTTCAGTTAATCGTTGCTTCAATTCTTCATCGATGTATTCAAGAGTGAGATAGAGAATGCCATTACACCCGTTCCCAATACCCCAACCTTCAGCGTCAGCCATATCATAAATAAGAGTCAGGGATTTTTTATCCTGGAATACATTTTCTGCCTGAAGCATCACATCTTCTTCCAAACAACCCGGACTAATGATTCCGACAGAGGAGCCATCATTCTTAATTAACATCGTAGTGCCTTCGCCTAAATAGGCGGATCCTTTAACATGTATGACCGTTACCAAAACGCATTCCCTATCTGTTTGACTTAATTCTTTTAGAATCAGAGCAAATTGATTCATTCACTCTCTCCATTCATCCGCTTATTTTATACATTATATTTATGACTACCGAAGCATTTCATGACTTTCATTCCTGAAGACTGTTTTCGTGTTAAGTTTACCTGTGATATTCATCAATCTATCGCCAAAAGGACGTGACTGGCTCATTATCTCGACCACGTCATGGAAGGATGGAAAAATTTACGAATTGTTGAAGATTAATAATGAAAACATGATATGATTTAATCGTCTGATCATTCACTCAGTATCAGTCAAACTTCGTTTAGGGGGTAGGTATTATGACAATCAATAGAAATGTTCACTTCAAAATTCACAAGGGGATTACGACTAAATAGCCAGTATGATTAGCGTTTCCCCACCTAATCGAAAGGGGATAATGATTTGAATCAACTATTATTAATCATTGATGCTCAACAAGAATTAATAGATGGAAATCAAGAAGAAAGTGAAGTCTTTAATAAAGAATCACTCATTAAGAATATTAACTTACTGATTAAAGAAGCCATAACATTGAACGTTCCCATTGTATTTGTCAGGGATTTAGATGTTGCTGAGGGTAAAGGTAAAGGGTTTCAGGTTCACGATGAAATCAATCTGCCTGCAGATTTAAGGTTTTTTGATAAAACGGCAACGAATTCCTTCCATGGAACAGGCTTATTAGATCACTTAAAATCTCAAGAGATAAAACATATTATTATTGCAGGTTGTAAAACACAGCATTGTATAGATAGCGCAGTCAGAACAGCCACTATTAATGGTTTTGATGTTACATTGGCCGGCGATGCCCATTCAACAACAGACAGTGACTTTTTAAGCGCAAAACAAATTATCAATCATCATAATGACACTCTTCATGGACATGACAATAATGAGCACTTTTCCATTGTTAGGAATTCAGCCGAAGACTTGTTTAGTCCAACTCATGACTCATACAGGGACTAGATAAATCGCGCTATTTACCTTGCGAGAGAACAGAGAAAAGTGAGTGTTGCGATAACATCATTAAGCGAAAACTCAACTGCTTATATTTGCGTTTACGAATGTACATTTTGCAAGCCCTGTACTGAAGTGATGAAACAAATACGCACTGATTGTGGCAGTGAACTTGTTAAGACCAAAATAAAAAGAATATATCTGAACTATTTTTTTAGATAAGCAGGGCAAGTACCCTGCTTATCTTTGCTTTGAATAATCAATCTTTTTATCTGCTTTATTCGTTAGAAAACTGCCTGTCCTTCATAATCAACACCCTTTGATCATCTAGAAGAACATTCATCATAATCAATAAAACCATGGCATACCGCCATGGCCTCACCTATCAATTCAACCGATACAACTCTAATAACCGCCTTGTGAATCCGGGGATGTCCTTCGCATCATTGACAAGGGACTGGGCCAGCTTCCCTTCGTGGATAAACATGATTCGGTCACCAACCTCTGCTGCGACATCCATCATATGAGTGGAGAAAACAATCATCATGCCCTTCTTCTTCAAGGTATGAACCAATTCGACGAATTCATTTATCCAGAAAGGGTCCAGTCCATTTGTCGGTTCATCCATGATGAGCAAGTCCGGATCAGCAAGGATTGCTTGCCCAAGCAGCAAGCGCTGACGCATCCCCTTAGATAAAGCCTTAACCTGCTCGCTCCTTTTCTCTTCCAACCCTATTTGCCCCAGGACTTGTTCGATTCTGTCATCAGCCACCATACGCAAAGAGGCATAGAAACGAAGGAATTCCCAGACACTCATCTCTCCTTGCGCTAGAAATTCATCTGGCATATAGCCAATATCAGCTACATAGGCCATCTTCTCCTTCATCATCTCAATGCCATTCAATGCGACAGAGCCTGCGGTTGGCCGTGATATTCCAGCCAGAATATTCAGGATCGTGCTTTTGCCGGCTCCGTTCCCTCCGCAGAGGACAACGCATTCTCCCTCTCTCATTTGCATGGAAAAAGGATGAAGGGCATATGTTCGTTTATATTGTTTGGAAACACCGTTCACCATTAGCTTTCCGCTTAATTGGCTCTCCTTTTCTTCAGCTTCCATATAGCAAGACCTCCTAACAGCGCAATCACTGCAAACCCATAAAGAAAAATCACTCCCCAGACAATGCCTTGTTCAAATAATGGAACAAGGGAATCATAGGCAACCCCGAAGATAGAGCCCGCATTCAGCTTCGATGCGAGGAAAAAACGGGTGAATTCAGCTGGATTGAGAAACATAGCTGTCTTCATGAATGTTCCAATCATGGGATAGGGCAGTACACTCGTTATGGCAATCAGCAGAGTTGGCCATATCATGATGAGTACGAACCAAACCCCGACAGAATGGGTTAAAGCCTGCCATCTCGTTTTGACAAAGGAGCCAAGGAATAATCCAATACAAAGAAAAAAGAGAATAAGCTGGAGTGAAAATAGATAGAGTACGATCATCCATTTCAACGAGATGGAAATGCCTGTAATCAAGCCCAACAGCATACTGAGCCAATAGGCAAGCGAAAAACCAACAGCCTGAGCAGTAAACTGTCCCCCCAGCTTCCCAAAAAAGTATGAAGACATCTCAAGCGGATAGGTGCATAATAAACGCCACTGCCCATTCTCCATTTCATTGGCAATGGAAAATGACCCATAAATAAGCATAAAGAGCGGCAATATATACAGCATGATATTAACAATCGTACCCGTAATATTCGTGTAGCCAGATATGGACCCATTGGACCTTTCTAATGCAATTAAAAGGCTGATGACAAACAGCCAAAGAATGAGAATGCTGTAATAGGATTTCTGTCTTGATGTTGTTTTCCATTCAGAGCCCCAGATTGTCCACATGGATGAACCACCTCCTAAACAAACAGGCAACCAGCATTTGGCTGCCTGCATTATTACATTCAAGCTCTTTACATGTTATGATCGCCAGATTTCATTTCCTTGACCCATTTATGGTTTTCAAGGTCAGAATAGGACATTACTTTCGCAGAGTGACTGTCTGCATAATCCTTTGCATCATCTGCATCTTCAAACGAGATAACATGGAATGACATTGGTGTCTCTATCTCCATTCCATACACATATGTGGCATCCTCTTCGTCTACCCATTCCTTCGAATTGAAATCACGTACAAAGCCTTGTTCGATATTCTCATCTGGATTTTTTTCCATCCATTTGTACATACAGCCAATATCATCGAATTTCATATATTTACCATCAGCCAAGACAAGCTCAGTGGCATATTGGTCATCAGGCACTGACATATTACAGTTCACACATATGTCTGTTTCCGGATCGATTGCTTGCGGCTCAACCTCATCTTTGCTGCAGCCTCCTAGAAACAGCAATACCCCAATCGAACAAACTGATAGTATAGATAAACCAATTCCAATCCATGTTTTTTTCATGATTTCTTCCTCCCTATCAGAAATAAACTGGCACTTACTCCAAACATTGCTGTCGCTATGGCCCATACCTGCCAAGGGCTTCCTCCCCTTGTCACTTCCATGGCTTGCGGTTTCATCAGCGGGTCCTTATCCATCAGCAAATCCCCGCTAGTGCTCTTAAGCATCTTCTGCAAAATCAACATACCGGGTGATTGAAAGAATAATTGATATTCCGGTACTTCGTCAGTCAAGGATAAGAAATATGGATCGGCTTCATAAGGCAGATCACTGTATTGATCCCCATTTACATCCACCTTCACGGCTGAATCCCAGTAATTTCCATTCACCTCATTTTGGCTGCTTTTGATGGCTTGTGCCTCGTTTAAATTCAATCGAAAATCATTTTCTGAAATAATATTATTCGCAGACTCTAGAAACTGAACCGCTATATAATTCGATAAGAAGAGATTGTCCTTCACTTCATTGGCATCAGCTTGTTCAATAAATAAGCCAATTCGGTTATTAATCAGCTGATTTTCCGCAATACGCACACCTGTAGAATCATATAACAGTAAGCCTTGTGCATGAACATTCTCATTGTTATTCTTGAACTCATTCCCTTCAATAATTCCCCCGCTTGCCCCCATTACCATTGCACCAGTAAAGCTATCAGCCACTTTATTATCTATAAGCGCAGCTTCTTCTGAATACATGATATGGAAGCCGTAATGTGACTCGCTGACCTGATTACCCGTAAAGGTGTTTCGGTCACTGTCCTCAACGTAGAATCCATCCTCCACACGTTTAATGCTATTTTCCGCAAAGACATTATCATTGGATTCGTTCAAGTCAATGGCATGCTCCCCGAACTGTCCGGTAATCGTTGTCCCTTCTATCTGTACTTGACTTGCTTGATCCATCCTGATGGCTGTCGCGCCTGTCACAATGTCCAAATCAAGCAGCTTATGTCCATCACCGGTCAGTTGAACCGCTGCAACAGCTTTATCTGACGACGTCTTGATAGTCAGATTACGTACTGAAACATCTTGCCCGCTTATGGACACAGCTGTTTCTCTGCCGCTGTATTGAATGACCGCTCCTTTCTCGGCCTCAATCGCAATAGGCTTGGACAATTCAATTGGTCCTTCATATGTCCCGCTTGGAATGATCAGCTTCCCCCCGCTGGGTGTTTCATTAATTTGTTCCTGAAGGCTTGTCTCAGCGGACATTATTTCTGCCGGCAGCAGCCATAAGCCCGCCATTAAAAAGAGGATCCGCAAATAGTTCATATTACAACCCTTCCTTTTCAAAGCCATCGTTCCATACTGAAATCCCATGCACACACAAACCTCTTATCCCTACTAACCTTATATTTATTTTACTAAAATAATATTTAGACAATCCAATATAATGACTTATAGAACGTATAAATTCCCAGAAGAGAAAATCACCACAAAAGACCCAGAGCCATTTAGCCCATTCTGCCTTTTTAACAGCTTCCCCTTTTCCATTAAAATAAAAGGGAACTGATTCAGTCATCAGTTCCCTTTTTTTCAGCAAGGCGTTTCTTTACCTTTACTGCATGTTGATAATAAATTGATTTCGGCATTCTTCTCAATTGCTTTTCTGCATGGTCAATCTCCTTTAATGCCTCTTCCTCTCGTCCCATCTGTTCATAGCAAAGGGCACGATAGATTCCGGCAGATTGCAGCATGGCAATATCAATTGGATGAATAAGGTAATCAACTAATTTAACTTGGCTTAAAGAAATAAGCGCTTCTTCAATCCTGCCAAGACCAAACAAGGTTCTGCCCATTTCTAAATGATAAAGCGGCTCTAGGAACATCCCTTCAGCTGAATATAGCTCCAGCTCTGCCATTGCGCTAGAAGGGTCATGCTTAATCATATTGTGGTACATCGCTCGCAGCAAAGGCATTATTTTAATCGAAGCCTCATTTTCTGTAAAGACGGCATACTGTTCTGATTTCTTAAGGAGCCGTAAGTACTCCTCCCCATCATTGTTTCGGAGTGCCTCATTTGCTGCAATCCGGTAAATATTATCCATTTGATAGTAAATATTCGTCTTATTTGCCAGTTTAATCGCACTTTTCAGCTTTTGATGTGCAGTTGTATATTCTTCAAGTGCCATAAGATCAATCGCTTCATCCAACAGCAGCTTCAATTGAAAAACCGTATCCTCTTCAAGTCCGTTTCCCGTGTATTCCTTTCGAATTCGCTCTAATGTATGATAAGACTCTTTCCAATCAAGCCATTCATCGCGGCAATATTCATGATAAGCCCAAAGGATTTTCGCGCTGTTTACATATAATCCGTTCGCCTGATAAAATTCAGCAGCCAGGTCCGCATATCTCTTTCGGTCTTTCTTTCTCAGCTTATAACCGGCTTCAGCATACAAACCGTATAGCTTTGCCAAGACCAAATCAACATCCATATTCACAGGCAATGTATCGGCAAGCCTTTGGTCAATTGTTTCATAATTGCCTTCCTCTTTCAGTGCTTCCATTTCAGATAGCAGGCCTGTGTAATCTTTCTTCTTATCTACTAAATCTGAGACTTCACATCCAAGACGGCCGGCCAAATACTCGAGTGCTGCCATAGAGGGAGCAGCTTTTCCATTTTCAATCTGGCTAAGCATTCCTTTTGTCAGGCGTTCTCCAGCCAGTTCACTTTGCGTCATTCCACGTGCCTTACGAAATTGAAGGATTTTCTCACCAAGCATTCTGCCACCTCCTTATATGGAAAATTATATAAGATAAGTTAGTTGCCAACAACGAAAAGTTTAATAATTTTAAACTTTTCGTTGACTTCCTTAATTTAGCAATCTTATAATTAGTTTAATCCAATTAAACTTCAATGGATGAAGGAGGAACAAAAGTGAATCTCGCCCTCTCTGCCGAGAAAAAGGAACGATTAGCCCAAAGAAATATCTTGTTATTTGTCATTGGAAAATTCATTTCACTATCCGGCGCCAGCATTTATTCATTTGTCATCGGGCTTTATATCTTAAAGGTCACCGGTCTTGGCACGAGTTTTGCCCTTGCCTTGGTCTGTGCCTCATTGCCGCGGATTCTATTCGGCCCGATTGCCGGCACTATTGCGGATAAGGTGAACCGAAAGATGATCATCATCGTATCTGAGGTCACTAGCGGACTATTGATGGTGTTTATTTTAATCTATGGACATTTTTTTGGACTGCCGCTCGTTTTGCTTTATTTATCCGAAGCCATTTTAGCCATCACCTCGACCTTCTTCTCAGTAACAGCCTCTTCTACGCTTGCATCTATGGCAGGTGAGCACAACATCCAAAAGGCCGGCTCTTTAAATCAATCTGCCTCTTCTCTGGCAGGGATTGTCGGGCCTCTTATTGCTGGTATTCTGTATGCATTCCTGCCAATCGACCTCATCGTATTATTAACAGCAATCACCTTTTTTGGTGCCGGCATCATCGAATACTTTATCAAGTTTAATCTCTTTGAGAACAAATCAGCTCCTGTCCAGAAGGAACGCTTTTTTCACAGCCTGGCTGGAGGACTTCGCTACCTCAAGGAAAACAATCTTCTGTTCAGCCTGCTGAAGATGGCTTTCTGGATTAACTTTTTCTTTGCCGGAATTAATGTCGCAATCCCTTATATCTTGAATACAACCTTGAATTTTTCCTCGCAGGCATATGGCACAACGGCAGCTATGGTTTCAGTCGGTGCCCTGGTTTCCTCTTTGATTATCTCGAGGCAGAAGGAACACAATCAAAAAATACGAATGATTCGTAACGGCTTCCTGCTGCTATCACTGCTGGTCATCCTGATTGGAATCCCGCCAATGCTTGGATCCGATTCTTCCATGTTTAATATCAGCTACTACCTTATCCTGCTTGGACTAATTGGTGCGTCCATCATGATAATCAATATCCCAATCATGGTTCTGATCCAGCGCACGACGCCAAACGAAATGCGCGGCCGTATCTTTGGACTTGTTGAAACGATTTCAGCGGCCATTGCCCCCCTTGGGATGATTCTATTTGGGCTATTGCTTGACTATATTCCCTCCTTTTATGTCCCATACATTACGGGCGGTGCGTTTCTTTTCATTGCTGTATTCAGTCTCAGCAAGCTCTCTGAACCAGCGGAGGCAAAACTTGCCGGATAAGCAGGAATATCAACCTTACTAACCGAAATCCTTACTAGCACCATAATCAAAGGAGGTCATTCCTTGCCGACATATACTGATTTTTCAAACAAGCAGCAGGAAATCATTACATTGTTCACGAAGGGGGCACACGCTGAATGTTCTCAATTGCTCCATCAAATGGAACACGAATTTCCACTTATGCTAGATAAGCTTGCCTTTTGGAAGGCAAGTCTCCAGCTGGCGGAAGGGAAGAAAAAAGAGGCTATCATGACCTTGCAGCAAGCTTTTGACAAAGGATATTGGATTAATCCTGATATGTTTCATATGGATGATGAATTTAAAGCTCTCGAGCACTCGGCCGATTTCAAAGAATTAATTCGTCAATTTGATGAGGCACTCGCCAGAAAGAAAGCATCCTCAAGAGCGCTTATATTGGAGAAAGGAAATCCGGAGGCTAAAACAGGAATCTATGCCTTACATATGAGATACTCGAATGCTGAGATTTTTTCGGAAGTGTTTCTGACTCCTGAAACCGCAAAACAATACGCCTTTGGGTTTGCCCAATCCTCTCAAGCGACAGGCAGTCATGCTTATGTATGGGATGATGAAAAACAGGCGAAAGCAGATATCGAAGAAACGTTAAGCCTGTTTCAAAAAAATCATCCAATTAACGATTTGATTATTGCAGGCGGCTCACAAGGAGGAAAGCTCGCAGTTGAACTTGGATTAACCCATCCTTCTGTCAAAGGATTTATTGCTGTCATCCCTTACATAAAAGAAATGACTGTGATGGAAAAACTAGCAAAGGCCCACGTAAATGATGCAAAAGGTGTAATCATCGCTGGTGAGCAGGATGCTGCCTATGGGCAAACCGTAAAGCTTGTACAGCTATTAGAAGATCATCACATCCCGCATAAATTCATTTCTATTAAAGGAATGGGACACACAATTCCAGAGGATTTCACCAAATATCTTAAGGAAGCAGTCGACTATATCTTAAAATAATGAAAAAAGGAGCAGAGTGATAACTGCTCCTTTTCTTTCTCTTATCGATGGACGATGGAATACAAATGATAGCCCCCGTCTAGATTCTTCACGCTTATTCCATTGCCTTCAAGGATACGTGCAGCTAAGTAGCCGCGCATGCCCACTTGGCAGGTAACATACAAGTCTTTATCCTGTGGAATTTCATCGAGGCGGCCGCGGAGTTCATCAATCGGGATGTTCACTGAGCCTTTAATAGCGCCCTTGGCTACTTCTCCTGGAGAACGAACATCTAGTAAATATCCTCCGTTAGCGACAATCTCGTCGATTTCATGCCATTGAACCGTTTCAGCCATACCTTCCATAATATTGGTGGCGGCATATCCAGCCATATTGACTGGATCTTTTGCTGAAGAATAAGGCGGCGCATAGGCAATCTCGATATCCGTCAAGTCAAGAACCGTCATATTGCCCTTAATAGCTGTCGCGATAACATCAATTCGCTTATCAACCCCATCTTTACCAACAGCTTGTGCGCCGTAAATCCGCCCGCTCTCCTTGTCGAAGATCAGCTTTAAATTAATTTGGGCTGCACCTGGATAATAGCCCGCATGACTGTTTGGCGTCACATGAACGACCTCATACGGCACTCCCTGTCTTTTCAACATCTTTTCATTGCTGCCGGTTGAAGCGACAGATAGGTCGAACACTTTGGCAATGGATGTTCCGAGAGTTCCATTGTAGACCGCTTCTTTCCCATGAATATGGTCAGCAACCAATCGTCCTTGACGGTTAGCCGGCCAAGCCAGCGGGATATAAGTATCGGTACCATGGATATAATCCTTCACTTCAATCACGTCACCGACAGCATAAATGGATGGGTCAGAGGTTTGCATATGCTCATTGACTTTAATCGCGCCATTTCTCCCAACCTCAAGACCTGCTTCCTTGGCAATCATGCTTTCCGGTTTCACGCCGATAGCAAGCAAGATCATATCGGCATCGAGTTCTTTTCCACTATCTAAACGAACCTTCTTTCCTCCATCCAAAATGGCGGATACATTCTCTTCAAGAAGGAGATGAACGCCCTTTTCACGCAGGTGAGCATGGACAATTTGAGCCATTTCATAATCAATCGGAGCCATCACTTGGCTGCTCTTATCAACAATGGTCACGTCTACTCCGCGCTCATGCAGGTTCTCCGCAATCTCAAGGCCAATGAAGCCTCCGCCAATGACAACCGCCTTCTCAGGTTTCTCCCTATCAACCTTCTCTTTAATTCGATCGGTATCAGGAATATTCCTCAACGTGTAAACATTATTCGCATCACTAATCCCTTCAATTGGGGGCTTGATTGGACTAGCACCTGGAGAAAGGATTAATACATCATAGGACTCTGTATATTCTTCGCCTGTAGCAACTTTTCTTGCCGTAACGGTTTTATCCTCGCGATTGATCTGAATAATCTCTGTCCAATTACGGATATCAAGATTAAAGCGAGTACCCATACCCTCCACCGTTTGGACGAGCAATTTATTACGATTTTGGATGACTTCCCCGACATAATACGGCAGGCCGCAGTTGGCGAATGAAATGTATTCTCCTTTTTCAAACATGATGATTTCATCTTTCTCACTAAGACGGCGTAAACGTGCTGCTGCAGATGCACCGCCTGCCACCCCTCCGACAATTAGGATCTTCATCTCGTTTCCTCCTCATGATAGGTCTATAGCTAGAAGTTTAATATACCCCCATAGGTATGTCAATTGAAGTTTTATGTCTATTTTATGTCCACCAAAATTATATCATTGTATCCCGCAAAACATAAAATATTGACTGAATTGTCTTTCAAAAGAAGTCAAAAAAAATCATGAAGAACCAGATGATCATCTGATTCTTCATGACAATTGATTCATTATTCTGTGTCAACGGCAACAGCCGCTTCCCGATAGGAATGCTGGATTCTCGCTGCTTCCTTTTGGTTCTTAGGTACGTGGCGGTAGAATAAGATTCCACTTGCAAGCAGGATGACCCCAAATAGGAAGGTTGTCAAGTCAGCCGTTCCTTTCACGATGACCCAGATGGAGTATCCCGTTGCCAGAAGCCCGATTAATCCATCGATAATTCGTGAACGGTTGTCATTGGCTTTATACGTATCCCCTGTCCAAACTAATTTCAACTGGAAGGTAGAAGAGATTAAATAAGGCACCAAGTAAGACAAGGTTGCAATATAGATAATGAAATCAAAGGCAGAGGCAATAGAGTTTGATATGGTCGAGAAGATGAACAACTGACCTAGTCCATTTGAAACCAGCATTGAAAATGCCGGTACCCCATTTTTATTTTCCTTCATGAAAGCCGGGATAAAAAGACCCTGCTTCGCTGCTTGATGCGGAATCTCAGCGCTTAAGAGCACCCAGCCAATTGTTGAACCGAAGAGGCTGATCAAGCCAATGGCTGCGAGTGCCTTTCCGCCGATTGGCCCGAGTACTCCTGTAATTGCATCGATCAATGGCTTATCAGAGGCAAGCAAAGCATCCTGTGTGAGCATACCCATTACGAGTGTGCTGATGCCCATGTAGATGGCAAGAGCAATCAAAAGACCGACAATGGTCGCTGCCTTCACGTCAGATTTCCGTTTTGCCCGATTGGCAAAAACAATGGCAGATTCAACCCCGACAAATGCCCAAAGGGTCGAAACAGCCGCCAAATTCACTTGGCCTAGAAGCCCATGGCTGACGCCGCTGCTATCTGCCTTCATTTCGACAAACGGCAGGATATTCGCTTTCTCAAAGGCAAATAAGCCGATGATGATAAATAAGCCAAAGCCAATCACTTTTCCGGCTGTTGCAATGAAGTTCAGTTTACCAGCATGATTAATGCCTGTCATGATGATGTAGTGAACGCCCCATAGCATAATTGTACAAACAAGGAATGTAAGAGCGTTTCCGACCCTAAGCGTAAAGTCCCCGACTGTCAACAAGACAGCCTGACTGGTCAAAATCGGGAAAAACGTAGATAAGTATCCTGCAAATGTTGTTATAATGGCAATATTCCCCGCAAAGTTACCTATCCAATAGCCCCATGTGGCCATGAAGCCGGATAGCTTCGACGCAGTTGAATCCTCTTTAAAGAGCTCCTTCGCATAAATTTGCGGTCCTCCGGTTAAATGCGGCTTCCGGATTGCTAAATTCCCGAAGACAAGCGCAATCGTCAAGACACCAAGTCCCGTTAAGCCCCAAGCCATAATGACGCCGGCAGGACTTGCAACCTCTGCCAAGGTACGAGGAAGCATAAAGATTCCTGAGCCTACCATATTCCCGACCACAAAGGCCGTTAAAATCCAAAATCCAAGCTGTTTATTCTGTGTCACTGGTCATTCCCCTTCCAAAACTGATGTTCTCCAATTCAGATTATCCATGTTTTGGCCCAAATGAGATGTGAACTTTCTTTAGTCGGCAAGCTATGTATGAAGACAATCGTAATCTAGCAATCTTTCCATTCATAGCGTCAAATAAAACAAAAAACACACCCTTTTGGAGCAGGTGTGCTTAAAAAAAGATTCACACCAGACAAAAACGGATAGTTCTCCATGGGAGCATGAAGTATGTATTCCCATGACAGTCCTGCACCTATTCGGCTGCAGTCCCAGCTGCCATTCTCGGAAAAGAACAGCGCTTCGGCGATAGTTCCTTTCCGCTAGCGTCATCAAGCTTTCCGGCTCTTGTTACTAGCGTACTGATAAATATCGCGACCTCTACCTCATCTTTTCTGATGAGGATTTGTATAATTATTCACTTGTGTAGGTAAAGGATACTATTTAGCAACATAGACTGTCAACAGAAGTCTTTCAAAAAGGAAATAGAAAGACTATTCAATCAGTTTGTTTGCCCATTTATTCTGAAATTCGGTAATGCTTGTGTACTCCTCCTCCAGCTTGCGATAGATACTGATGTAGATAGGAATTAAATCCTCATAGATTTGCACATGCTGCTCAATCGGTTTATGAACATGGGTTGTTCCGACAAGACTTTTCACAACAGCGAAATCCTCAATCTCTCCGAGGGCGTAGCGGCCAAGCACAACCGCGCCGAGGCAGGAGCTCTCAAAGCTTTCTGGCACTTCGACCTCCTGATTAAAGATATCGGCGAGCATTTGCCTCCATAAAGGAGAGCGGGCAAAGCCTCCTGTTGCTCTTATCTTCTCAGGCACTCCTATCAATTCCTGTAAGGCTAATAAAACCGTATACAGATTAAGGATTACTCCTTCGAGTACCGCACGGACCATATGCTCCTTCTTATGATGCATACCAAGACCAAAGAATGATCCGCGGGCATCTGGATTCCAAAGCGGAGCCCTTTCCCCAGCCAAATATGGATGGAAAAGAAGCCCTTCAGCTCCCGGGGCCACTCTTTCGGCAATCTTGGTCAAAACCTCGTAGGAGTCTATCCCAAGCCGTCTCGCTGTTTCTACCTCTGCTGAAGCAAGCTCATCCCGAAGCCAGCGGAAGGTCATTCCCCCATTATTCACGGGTCCCCCAATCACCCAGTGCTTGTCTGTCAAAGCATAGCAGAATATACGTCCTTTCTCATCTGTCACCGGCCGGTCTGTCACCGTACGAATTGCCCCGCTTGTGCCAATAGTCACGGCGACAATACCCGGGTCAATCGCATTCACGCCAAGATTAGAGAGTACACCATCACTCGCGCCAATCACAAAAGTCGTATGAACCGAGAGCCCCATTTCCTCCGCATATTGAGGCTTCATCCCAGCTGCATACCAAGTAGTCGGAACAGGGTGTGACAAATGTTCTCTCGTGATTCCTGCCACACGCAAGGCCTCCTCATCCCAATCTAAATCTGCTAATGAGAATAGACCCGTTGCGGAAGCAACAGAATGATCAATCACAAACTGAGAGAATAATTTATGGAACACATATTCCTTGATGGAAATATATTTATGCGCCCCTGCCGCAATATCTGGGCAATCATGCGTCAGCCAAGCAATCTTCGCAAGAGGGGACATCGGATGAACCGGGGTGCCTGTCCTCCTATAGATCTCATGTCCATTCCATTCATTCTTAATCTTATCTGACCACGTCTTTGCACGGCTGTCTGCCCATGTAATACAGGCCGTTATAGGTAGTCCTCTCTCATCAACTGCAATAATACTATGCATGGCTGAGCTAAAGCTGACAAAACGGATTTCTTCAGCCCTTGCTCCACTCTTATCGACAACACCTTTGATTGCCTTAACCACTGCCTGGAAGATCTCTTCGGGGTCCTGCTCAGCAATCATTGGTGAAGGACTATGTAGCGGATATTCTACATGACAAATACAATGAACCTTTGTCTCTTTGGTGAATAGAACAGCCTTAGTAGAAGTTGTCCCAATATCGACCCCAATATAAAACATCATGAATCCCCTCATTTCCACTAATAATCACTCTCGTAATAGAGAATATTGTATATGGTAATACTGCTGATAGACAATGTAATTTTGGAGGCTCAACCAATGAAGAAACAGCTGCTGACCAGCTTTGCATCCATTTTTCTCTTAACCCCTCTCTCAGGGGCAAATATGCCTTTAGAGCATACACAAATCATTCACGCGGCAGCCCTTACCCAAGCAGTGAAGGTCGGACAGCCCGCTCCGGACATTTCCCTTCTAACCATCTCTGGTAAACAGGTCCGCCTGTCCGATTATCTCGGACAAAAGGTCGTAGTCAACTTTTGGGCCTCATGGTGCCCTCCGTGCCGCGAAGAAATGCCCGCATTGGAAGATTATTTTAAATCCAACAAACAAAATGCCAGCCTTTTAAGCATTAATATGACCAACGCAGAGAAAAGCGTTGATGATGTCCACAATTTTATCAAGAGAGATAAGCTGACCTTTCCCATTCTCTTAGATACGAAAGGAAAAACGGGTGAAGCTTATCAAATCCTCACCCTGCCAACAAGTTTTTTTATTGATTCGAGCGGAATAATCCGAAAGAAATGGATTGGCCCGTTAGATAAGAATACCCTTGAATCCATCCTGGCAACGATTAAGTAAGTTTGCTCCATACCCCCATCTTACAAAAAAAAACATAAAATAGACATTTTTTTACTTATATTCTCTCTAAATTCATAGTACAATAGAGAACAAAATCAGTTTGATATTTTTAAGGGGTGTTACAAATGAGAACTTACCAGCTGTTAATCTCTGTCATGCTTATTATGATTAGCGTCTTTTCCATCAAGAATCTCATTACTGGCCAATGGGACATCCAATATGCCATGCTAAACGGCGGGATGGCCATCATCGTTCTCGGTATCTATACAGGATACATGAAATATTTACAAGAACAAGAATCCAATTAAACCTTTTATGCTGATTTGACTAGGTCAAATCAGCTTTTTTTAACCTCCACACATGCAGGTACCGGTATTGAAATAACGCTTGCTGTATACCTCGGAATTCCGCTTATCTAAGCCGCTGACATTTGAAAGTGTTGTAACAGCCATATCTTTCTTCTTGTTAGTCATATCAATATGATTGGCTTCCATTTCCTCCAATCTGTAATCTCCAACGATGATTCCCTATTCCCTTTTTGTTCAATGTTCAATCAAATAGTATAAAGCGATGACCGATCATGGACAAAAAAACCCTTGAACAGATAAGTTCAAGGGTTCAGCTATCTTATTTATTCATTTCTGCAGGCATAGGAATTGTCGCCTTTTTCATCTCTTCTTCAAGTTCTTTTGTATAAGATGCTTTCTCTTTATCTGACCAGTGGAGAACCTTCGCCATTTCTTCGATGACGGC
Organism: Pradoshia sp.; assembly: GCF_051873915.1. NCBI lineage: Bacteria > Bacillati > Bacillota > Bacilli > Caryophanales > Bacillaceae > Pradoshia > Pradoshia sp. The sequence continues at coordinate 7,665 of NZ_JBJEFJ010000111.1, read as the reverse complement.
ATCCTTCCACTTATAAACAGAAGCGATATCAAACAAGAGCTTTCCGGTTCTTCGGTTAAAGAAATCAAGCGGTGTGACGACCATTTCTTGTTCGATTGAATAACGGAGTGCCACAAAGAGATCAAGAGGGAGCCCTGATAGCTTCGCTTCTTCCTTATAAGCCTTTGCCAGTTCGAACATGACAGGAGCATTTGATCCATATTTTCTAAGCATGGCAACAGCCTCTTCTTTTGACAATCCTGCTTGAAGACCTTTGTCTGCATGCTTAGCGATATATTTCTCAAATTGACTGGATCCGCCTACATGTCCGCCTGAAATTGGCATTTTATCCGTGGAACAGCTGGAATATAGCTTATAGCCCTCATCGCGGAATTGTTTAGCTACAAGATTGACGACGGTTTCCGCCATCTTCCGGTACCCAGTTAATTTTCCTCCTGCGATTGTGATCAAGCCACTGTCGGAAATCCATGTCTCATCCTTCCTTGAGATCTCAGAAGCACCCTTGCCTTCCTGGCTGATCAACGGCCTTACACCTGCCCAGCTTGACTCGACATCCTCTTTTGTGACGGAGACTGTCGGGAACATATAATTAATCGCATCAAGGATATAATCTCTGTCTTGATCGGTCATTTGTGGACTCTTAGGATCCGTATCATAAAATGTATCTGTTGTACCAACATAAGCTTTCCCATCTCGAGGAATCGCAAAGACCATGCGCCCATCAGGCGTATCAAAATAGACCGCTTGCTGCAACGGGAATTTTGATTGATCAATGACAATATGAACACCCTTGGTCAATTGAAGGACCTTGCCTTTCTTCGAGTGATCCATTTCACGAATCGTATCAACCCATGGGCCGGAAGCATTGATGACTTTGCGTGAATGAATGGTGATTTCCTCGCCGTCAATTAAATCCTTGCCGATAATACCTGTAATTTTGCCATTATGATAAACAAGCTGATCAGCTTTCATATAGTTCATGACAACAGCACCTTGTGCAGCTGCTTCCTTCATCACTTCAATGGTCAAGCGGGCATCATCGGTACGATACTCAACATAGTACCCTCCGCCTTTCAGTCCATCCTTCTTCACAAGCGGCGCTCTCTCAAGCGTCTCTTGCACAGTGAGCATTTTCCTGCGCTCCTTCTTCTTAACACCTGCCAAGAAGTCATATACCCGAAGGCCCATTGAAGTAGAGAATTTGCCAAATGTTCCTCCCTCATGGAAAGGAAGCAGCATCCATTCCGGTGTGGTAACATGGGGGCCGTTCTCATACACAATCGCGCGTTCCTTCCCAACCTCAGCCACAACGCCTACTTGCAGCTGTTTTAAGTAACGCAGTCCGCCATGAACGAGTTTCGTGGAGCGGCTGGATGTACCTGCAGCAAAGTCCTGCATTTCAACTAAAGCGACCTTCATTCCGCGTGAAGCGGCATCAAGTGCTATTCCGGCCCCAGTTATTCCTCCCCCAATCACCAATACATCAAATGTTGTATGTTTAAGCTCGTTTTTAAACTCACTTCTATGCAAACTATTTAGCTCCATTGTTTGTACCTCCTCAATTTTCTTGCCAAATTATGAAAAAAGAGACCACAAAATACATTACCCTAAGCAGGAGAATGTATTCGTGGTCTCTCGAAATCTCTAACCAATTATTAACTTATTTTTAGTATATCACCATTCTTGATCAAATGGCAGTAAAATTACTTAAATGTCCGAGTGCTTGCTACCGCTTTCTCCCAGCCTTTAACCAACTCTTCACGAACATTCTCTTCCATAGACGGCTCAAATGATTTCTTCACTGCCCACTGGGAAGCGATCTCCTCTTGTGAATCCCAGAAGCCAACCGCAAGTCCAGCTAAATAAGCAGAACCTAAGGCAGTTGTTTCATTAATCGTTGGAATCTCAACAGGTACATTTAAAATGTCACTTTGGAATTCCATCAAGAAGTTATTCTTCACAGCTCCACCGTCTGCTCGCAACGTTTTCAGAGCAATGCCTGAGTCTTTTTCCATTGCATCTAGGACTGCTTTTGTTTGGTATGCAAGTGATTCAACTGTTGCACGGACAAAATGATCCTTTGTCGTACCGCGCGTCAAACCGAATACAGCTCCTCTTGCATCACTATCCCAATATGGAGTACCAAGGCCGACAAATGCAGGTACAACATAGACACCATCAGTGGAATCTACCCGTCTGCAATAGGCTTCGCTGTCCGCCGCATCCTTAAACATACGCAAGCCGTCTCTGAGCCATTGAATCGCAGATCCAGCTACAAAGATACTTCCCTCTAATGCATACTGGACTTTCCCGTCAATTCCCCAAGCAAGTGTCGTAAGAAGCCCTTGCTCGGATTTCACTGGTTTTTCGCCAGTGTTCATCAACATGAAGCAGCCTGTACCATACGTGTTTTTCGCCATTCCTGTTTCAAAACATGCTTGACCGAATAAGGCAGCCTGCTGGTCGCCTGCTACTCCGGCAATTGGAATATTCTGACCAAAGAAATGGTATTCGATTGTCTCTCCGTATACTTCAGAGGATGGACGTACTTCTGGGAGCATAGATTTCGGTACATCCAAGATCTCAAGAAGCTCATCATCCCATTTCAAGTCATAGATATTGTACATAAGGGTACGGGAAGCATTAGAATAATCCGTCACATGGGCTTTTCCGCCTGAAAGCTTCCAAATAAGCCATGTATCAATAGTTCCGAATAAGAGCTTGCCCTCATTAGCTTTTTCACGCGCACCTTCAACATTATCAAGAATCCACTTCACTTTCGTTCCAGAGAAGTAAGCATCAATTAACAAGCCAGTTTTGGAGCGTACTAAATCATCATAGCCCTTTTCTTTCAATTCTTCACAAATATCATTCGTTTGACGTGACTGCCATACGATTGCATTGTAAACTGGTTTGCCTGTCTCTTTATCCCAGACTACAGCGGTTTCACGCTGATTCGTAATACCGATACCGGCAATTTGAGAAGCGGAGATACCCGATTCAGATAGACAGCCTGCAATGACCGCTAAGACAGAGCCCCAAATTTCATTGGCATTATGCTCTACCCAGCCTGGTTTCGGAAAGTATTGCGTAAATTCCTTTTGGGATGTATGAACAATTTCTCCTGCTTTATTGAAGAGAATTGCCCTAGAACTAGTCGTTCCCTGATCGATTGATAAAATATATTTCTCCATTTTGTTCTCTCCCATCCTATTAAAAATAGTGTTTATTCATCTATTATAACCTTACAATCTCGCTTTTGTTGGTTCCTCCGCCGCTTGGATAGCCGCATCCTGATTCTTCGGGCTCATCGCTAAAGCAATCAATAGAACAACGACTGTCGCAGCAAGGACGAACCAGAATGTATTGGTCATTTCCCCATTAAAGACTACTTTATGGAATAATGCTCCTAATGAGCCTCCAAGAATTGGACCGACAACCGGTACCCACGCATATCCCCAGTTGGATGGTCCTTTACCTGCTATCGGCAGAATCGCATGGGCAATCCTTGGACCGAGGTCACGGGCTGGATTAATGGCATATCCTGTTGTTCCTCCAAGTGCCATACCGATTGCGACGATCAATAGACCAACTGCAATTGGATTTAAACCTTCCGTAAACTGATTGGCACCGATAAATTGCAATCCTAGCAATAGGACGAATGTTCCAATAATTTCACTCAATAAATTAGAGAATGTATGTGGAATCGCCGGCCCTGTAGCAAAGACACCAAGCTTTGTACCAGGGTCTTCAGTGGCTTTCCAATGTGGTAAATATTGAAGATAGATAATAGCAGCACCTAAGATAGCTCCAATCATTTGAGCAGCTAGATAAGATGGAACTTGATTCCAGTCAAATGCACCTGCAAACGCTAATCCAATTGTAACAGCTGGATTTAAATGAGCGCCACTAATACTTCCAACCGCGAATACACCTAATGTTACCCCTAGTCCCCAAGCAAGCGTGATGACGATCCACCCCGCATCCTTTGCATAAGACTTTGTTAAATTTGCACCAGCACATACCCCTGCCCCGATAATAATCAGGATCATTGTTCCTAGCACTTCACCCCAAAATGGCGTCATGAATACCACTCCCTCATTGAAATATGGTCAAAAAAAGAGCACAGGTATGGGAACCCATTCAATGAGAATTTAGGGCATCACTTACCTGTGTCTCCAAGTCTCGACCAGAATTATTAACTTACTCACAGTATAAAACGAGCTGAAAGCGCTGTCAATGACTTTTCTTTCAAAATCATGACTTTTTTCTCATTTTACGGAAAAATGTTCCCACAAAAGATGATTGGAGCTTGTAATAGAAACCGCCCCTGCCTTAAGAGCCTCCTGTGCCTCCTGTTCAGTCCGGATCAATCCTCCGGCAAACACAGGAATACGGAAACGCTTTGAGACCTCTGTGATCATGGTTGGTAATGAACCTGGCAGCACTTCGATAAAGTCCGGCTGGCATTTCTCTACAAGCCTGAAGCTTCTTTCTATCGCATGACTGTCAATCATAAAGATACGCTGAACCGCTACCACACCATGCTTTTTGGCTTGCTGGATGACACTTGATTTAGTAGATATTAACCCGTAAGGACGGAATTCCTGACATAAATATTGAGTGCCATATTCATCATTCTTCAATCCATGTATTAAATCTATATGAAAAAATAATTTCTTATTTCGAGCATTTGCCATCTTGGTGACATGCTTGATTTGACCAAGATGAATCTCTAGCATGACACCCGCCTCATAAGGTGAATCTAGAAACCTCTCAAAATCCTTCATATTTGATAATGCTGGTAAAATACTTTGCTTCAACATAGTACCTCCTGACCATAAATGGACACAAATCCTTGCCTCAGCTTCTCCATTTTTGTCAAACTAAAGAAAACCCCTATGTGGAAATAATACACCATTAAGGTATATATCACCAACACAAGGGTTTTCTTATGATTTTCTATTACGCTGCCATGTCACTATCCTCAACAGCTCTGTCTTTCTTGAAGTACGATACAGCAATGGCCAATCCCGCAAACAAGGCAAGGAAGATCAATAAAATACCGCCATTTGTTATCATACCGCCGAAATCATTAAGCGAAATCAATGATCGGAAACCGGCAATTGAATAAGACATCGGCAAGAACTGGCTCAAGTTCCTCAAATACTCAGGAAGCATATCAACCGGCAATGCCGAACCTGTTGTGGATAGCTGCAGAATCAAGAAGGCAGCCCCGATCAATAATCCAATATTGCCTAACAGCATAACAAGGAAGAATGCTATTGTCATGAATGTTAAGCTCGCCAAAATCGCATAAGGAATCATGGATATGGTATTCAAGAAGCCTGAATGGACATAGAAGGATGTAAAGACAGTCAGTAAAATGGCCTGACCAGCCACCAATACAGCCATAAATCCATATCTTCTCACATACCAAGCAAGCGGTGACACTTCTTCGCCTGCAGGCCTTCTAACACCAACGGCCATCACCATTAATAAAGCTCCGACAAACAAAGCGAGTGACAAAATATATGGAGCATTTGCATAGCGATAGAATGGATACCCATTAATCTTCTCACCTGCAAGCTGTACTGGATTTGCAAATTGGGATTTATTTTCATCCCCTCTGTTCGTGGCGGCCACTTTTGCAGCCCCATCACCTAAACCAGAAGCCAGCTCCTGCGTTCCATCCTTCACTTGACCGACACCGTCATCCAACTGTTTAACACCGTCAGTCATGGTTGCCCAGCCAGTCTTCACTGTAGCGTTTCCATCCGCCACTTGTCTTGCTCCATTTGCAAGTGTTTGAATATCGCCAGATTTCGC
>NZ_JBJEFJ010000111.1:0-1736 GCF_051873915.1 Pradoshia sp. | reverse complement strand
ATATCTTTCGATTTCGCTGCCAATGAGCTATTCAATTCTTTACTTCCCTCAAACAATCTTAAAGAACCGGCTGCAAGTAATCCTGAGCCATCAACGGCTGTCTTCCAGCCTTCATTCACTTGTGCGTTTCCTGCAGCAACTTCCTTGGCTCCTGCTGCAAGTGTTTCGATATCTCCGGATTTAGACGCTAAGGTGCTGTTTAGCAGCCTGCTGCCCAGCACAAGCTCCTCTGCTCCGCTTGCTATTTGTCCTGATCCATCAACGGCTGTCTTCCAGCCTTCATTGACAGAAGCATTTCCTGCCGCGACCTCTGCTGCTCCATTTGCTAATGTTTCAATTTCTCCAGATTTAGATGCTAGAGTACCGTTTAGCAGTTTGCTTCCTGATACAAGTTCTCCAGCGCCGCTGGCTAATTGACCAGATCCATTAACAGCTGCAGACCAGCCTTCATTTACTTGCTCGTTACCTGCAGCTACTTGCTTTGCCCCATTCGCCAATTCACTTGTTCCTGCGACAGCTGTTTTCCAGCCCTCATTCACAGAAGCATTCCCTGCAGCCACAGTGGTCAGTCCACCATTCAATGCTGCAGCACCTGTTGTCAACGCATCCCAGCTTGTATTCACTGTCGCCGTCCCAGCTTGTATTTCCGCTGCTCCTCCTGCCACTTGCTTAGCGCCATCGACAAGCTTCTGTTGACCTGGTATTAACTCACTACTAAATGAATCAGCCAATTGATTGACACCAGGGCTTAATTTAGTTGAAATGCTTTGTGATAAAGTGGATGCACCGCCTTGTAATTGACCAACACTTGAATCAACTGCAGCAGCTCCGCCTTGAACTCCCCTTGCTTTTGCCAGTACCGTTTGGAATTTAGGGTCTTTTGCCATATCAGGATAAAGAGCCGCTAATTCTTCCAGTCCTGCCACAACACCCGTAGAACCTGTTTTCAGTCCTGGGGTTTGAGCCGCAAGACCATTCAGCCCATCTGAAACTGCTTTACTTCCATTGATTAATTCAGGCATACTTCCGGCAAGCTGATCAGCTCCGTCTTTTGCTTTATTTAGACCAGCAAGCATATCAGAAGTGCCCCTGCTAAGCTCCTGAGCCCCTGCATTCACCGCTTGCCCGCCGTCTGCCAATCTTTGAATCTTATCCTTGTTGCCAGTTAATTGACCATACATATCTTCTGACCCTTTTTTCAAATCAGCCGTTCCTTTGGCAAGTGCTTCAATATCACCTGCCTTAGAACTCAAAGAGTTATAAAGCGTCTCTGAACCGCTTGCTACATTTTTCGCTCCGCCTGCGAGGGTCGCAATATCATTTGATTTTGCTCTCAGGGAATCATTTAATTCCTTTGTTCCTGCAGCCAATCGGCCAGCTCCATCGGCCACCTGACCGGAACCGTCAACTGCTGTTTTCCAGCCGGCATTCACCTGTGCTGTTCCTCCTGCCACTTGCTTGGCTCCATCGGCAAGCTTGGCAATATCACCTGATTTCGCACTTAAAGATTGGTTAAGCGTCAGGCTTCCAAAAGCCAATCGGCCTGCACCGTCTACTAGCTGACCGGAGCCGTCAACTGCTGTTTTCCAGCCGGCATTCACCTGTGCTGTTCCTCCTGCCACTTGCTTGGCTCCATCGGCAAGCTTGGCAATATCACCTGATTTCGCGCTTAAAGATTGATTAAGCGTTCTGCTTCCGGCGACAATTTCACCAGCTCCAGCAGCCAATTGGCCAGA
>NZ_JBJEFJ010000110.1:0-1934 GCF_051873915.1 Pradoshia sp. | reverse complement strand
TCCCCATTCTCCCAGCTGCAGAATCGTTCGTAGAAGGCATCATAGTTAGGGTGAATCTCATGAGGATTAAGCTCTTTAATCGTTTGGATGACCTCATCTGACGTTTTCAATAGTGGTCCTGGTGCGCTGTCTTCGAGATTGAAGTAGAAGCCGCGTAATTGATCGCGGTATGTGTCTATATCATAGGTGAAGAAGATAATCGGGCGTCTCAGATTTGCATAATCAAAGAAGACGGAAGAATAATCGGTAATGAGAATGTCTGAAATCAGGTAGAGCTCGCTAATATCCCCATACAAGGAGAAGTCATAGGCGAAGCCTTCATAAGCGGATAGGTCGAAGTTCTCCGACACGAGATAATGCATCCTCAGAAGAATGATATATTCATCCCCGAGCTCTTCTCTCATCTTATCTAAATCCAGTTTAATCTTGAATTTATATTTGCCTTTTCCGTAAAATTCATTGTCGCGCCAAGTAGGAGCATATAAAATGACCTTCTTATCCTGGGGCAGCTGCAGCTTTTCCTTGATCTGCTCTGCGCGTTCCTCCATATTCGGGGCATGAAGCAGGTCATTGCGCGGATAACCGGATTCAATCAACTTCTTATTGAATTGGAAAGCTCTTCGGAAAATGGCGGAAGAGTATTCATTTGGGGAGATGAGATAATCCCAATTGCTTGCTTCTCTGGTGAAATTCCGTTTATATCCCTCTGTTGTCGTATTAGGCATATGAACCTCATCCATATCATTAGCCAGCTTCTTTAATGGTGTTCCATGCCATGTTTGCACATAGATTGTGTGCTTTGGTTTAGGAATCCAAAGCGGCATCCGGCTGTTAACCACCCAATACTTTGCTTTCGCCAATGTGAACAGCCAGCCGAGCGATAGACGTTTCACGTAAGGGATGTTTTGGCGGTCAAATGATTCGGTATAGTTTTTGTCGACACTCCAAATCAGTTCGTATTCTGGTTTATTCGCTGCCATGTATTCATAGATGGCACGAGGGTTACAGCTATATTGTTTCCCAAGATAGCTCTCAAATACGACTAAATTCTTCTTGGGCGGCCTTTTGCTAATTAGGATAAATAAAGCTTTGTATGCCCTTTGTACGAGACCTCCATTTTTTAGAGCCCGGATGGCTTTGGCAATGATGTTCGGCTTATCGTTCGTGCTCATGTCATACTCCTTAATTACATAGTTAGTGTATTCTAATACTGAATTTTATCACATTTTGCCTAGTAATGGTTGAATGTATACATTTGTTGAAGCGGGTGATGATAATCTAGATACAAAAAAACATCCGGTTAAAACCGGATGCTGGTTATTTATTCGTAGCAGTAAACAAATCTTCCTTGATCTTCGTAGTTGAAATGCCGATTGTGCGTGGAAGATAAACAACTTCACAATATTCTTTAAGGAAATCAAATTTCCCTTCCCAGTCATCGCCCATAACAAAAATGTCGATATCATGGTCAATAACATCTTGAACCTTCTGTTCCCAAGTATTCTCAGGAATGACCTCATCCACATAGCGGATGGCTTCAAGGATCATTTTTCGGTTTTCGAAGCTATGGTAGGACTTCTTATTCTTTAATTTATTGAATTCGTCAGATGATATGGCAACAACTAGGTAGTCGCCCATTTCTTTCGCGCGTTTCAGCAAGTTGATATGGCCCCAGTGCAATAAATCGAAGGTGCCGTATGTGATTACTTTCTTCATTATGGGTCTCCTCCTATGTCATTTATATAAATGGCATTTATATTCTAAAGGCTGTGAGACGATTGATGTTTTCATGAACGTTATCCAATGGATGTACGTAACATATTTACTATCTTACGAAATATATACCCGTTTTGTCTAGGAATAATTAAATGGAAAAGAAGAAAAGCGCTCGAAATAAGCGCTTTTTTGTCAAAAAATTTATTAATACAAGCGTT
>NZ_JBJEFJ010000109.1:2472-10211 GCF_051873915.1 Pradoshia sp. | reverse complement strand
CCTTTTTATTATTCTATCACTTGCTCATAATAATTTCTTTTCGATTTATCCGATACAATAAAGGTAATAAGTAGCCCCAATGCCAAAAAAGCAAAAGAGCCTATCATATAGATTGGCCGGATTTCAAACAGTTCAGCAGATAATCCGAGTATAACGGTAAATAAGATGATTAAACCAGCCTCCAGCATTCCGAAGACACTGGAGAATCTGCCCATAATATCTACGGGTACATTGTTTTGATAGAACGTTAAAAACCCTGTATTAGCGAAAGATAAGAAAAAGGTTAAGGTGAAGAAACCGATAGATGCCCCTAGGAAATCAGTTGAAAAAGCAAAAATAAGATAGCCGATAGGAGTGAAGATGGCACCAAGTCCCATCAGAATATTTAAGGATAATTTATTGGCGAATACAGCATTTACCAATGAGCCCCCGATAATTCCAACACCGGCAATACTGACAAGAAATCCATAGGTACTTTCAGATAAAGATAAAACCTCTGTGGCAAATGCAGCCTCTAAAGAATCCAAAGCAGTCATAAACACTGAAATGATACTAAATAGAACATAAACGAAGGTCACATGAATAGTTGTTTTGCTGAATGTCAGGATCCTTTTCCAATCGTTTAAAATTAAAGAGGCAGTAGCTTTTTCAGTTATACTATCGCTTTTCCCAATCTCCACATTAGGAAGAAGAAAAATGACGATGGCTGATAAAAATAACGCGATCGAATTCATCAGAATTGCTAGGTTTGGAGAACCAATCATAAAAAGGAAACCGGCAATGGAAGGTCCTAGTATAAATCCACATGAATGAATGAAGTTTCTCAGTGCATTAAATCTTTGTCTATCCGTTTTGGGAATTAATTTAGTCATGTAAACCATGGAAGTAGGTTCAAAAATCGAGTTAGCTATATTAATTAGAAAGACGACTAGATAGATGAGAATAAGCGAATCTAGAAACGGCAAGGTAAAAATAAATATTGCTTTTATTAAGTCTAGAAGGATCATTAGATTTCTTTGGTTTAATCGATCAATAAACGTTCCAGACCAAAAATTCGTCAATAAGGCTGCGATGGGTAAAAGAATATACAGGATTGATACAGCTAAAGGTGACCCCGTCATATCTAATATAATCAAGTTCAAAGCAATCAAATAAACCCATGCCCCGATATTGGATATTCCGATTCCGAATAAAAGTAAAAGAGGATTTTTCCATTTCATTGTATCACTCCTAAATATATTGTTTATAAAACAAAAAAAATCTCACCCCCAAGGATTATGATCCTTAGGGACGAGACTCCTTATATTTAGAAGTTCGCGGTACCACCCCAGTTTATTCCTGTGTCACCACAGAAACCTTTTCGAGTACGACATAATGAAACAAATGTTTATACTCTATCTCGATAACGGGAGAAACCGACACATAATCAATATCTAGACGAAATTCCTATGCGTTGCTCCAAGACTTGGTTCAGTGGGCTATTACATCCTCCATTTTCAGCTGCTGGAGTTCTCTGTTATGCTTGAGCACACTTACTCTTCTCTTCATGGCATTTATTATAGGTGATTATACACTGATTAACAGAATAAAAAAAGGATTAAAAAAATTTTAAAATGAATTTCTTCAGTCCATCCTCCACTTTGAAAACCATTTACGTAAAGGAAAGTGAGCATAATCCACTAAACCATACAGCTAAAAGAGCAGGAATCGAAATGAATTTTAAGAAGCCGTTGAGCTTTTGTAAACATTCTGTTAACCAAGCATAATTCTGAAAACTTGTGGTAAAATGAGTAACAAGTAATGGAAAGTGTGACATACGGGTTTGCACAGTACGGTGAATAGAAGATCAACAAGGGGGGAGTTCATTTTGGATGCAGTGGCGAAGGTCAAGCTTGTATTCTATGCCTTGTTAATTTGTCTAATCAATCTTTGTGCCTTTTATTATGCGGTCTTTTATGATGATAAGGACGGGAGCGGGATTTTCGCGAATAAGGGACAGTATTCCTTCGGGGAGAGCGCCTCAGCAGCGGATCAAGAGATTCCGGTTACCTTGTCCATCACAGACCAGGATGATGCACCGATCGGCAACTTGGAGGTTATCTTAAAGAGTGCGTCAAATGGAAATGCTTCTTTCCCTCAGAAGACGAATGAGAAAGGGATTGTGCAGTGGACAGCCAGCCAAGGGTTATATACGGTTGAAATCTATATGAATCATCAGGTCATAAAGAAGAAAATCGTTGTCATAGACCATAAAAAACAACCAACCATCCAATTAACTCTCGATATCTAGGGCAAGAAGCCGGAGCCAACAAGAAGCTCGGCTTTTTATTTTTGTCTGGAATCAGATTGTTTACATACAGTCACAGGTGGTAATGGGTAACAAAGCTTAAGGGAGGAGGTGGAAGGAATGGAGCATGCAAAAGCCTTATTGATTAAATTTGTTATGGTGACAGCTGTGTTGTGGATTGTATTGACCGTTGCCTTTAGCGTGAGTTTTGTAGACACCCTGATAGTCAGTCTTGTCTTAACGCTTGCGGCCTATGTATTGGGTGACTTGTTGATCTTCCGCAAGTCCGGGGAACCAGAGGAGCATCAGAAACGGAACTTAATTGCGACCGTATCTGATATGGTAATGGCCTTTGCCGTCATTTGGTTAATGGGAGAGGCTTTGTTCCCGAATGACACAAATATCCTCTCTGCTTCATTATTAGCTGCTATCCTAATAGCCGGCGGAGAATGGCTATTCCATAAATGGATCGACCGAAATGTTTTTGGTGTAAAGGAATCTGGAGAGAAAGTCACTGGCAATGCAGATTATACCCCTTAAGGGGAAGAGCCCAATTCAATTGAATTGGGCTTCTTTTCATATTGTGCGAATTGTTCGTGATAAAATGGTAAAAAGGATGAGTGGAGGGATGGAATGAAACAGGTAATCGCGTTAGGCGGCGGAGGATTTTCAATGGAGCCGGATAACCCGCTGCTGGATGAATACATCATGCGCCAGTCCGCAGCAAGGGTGCCGAAGATTTGCTTTATCGGTACAGCAAGCGGGGATGCGGATGGCTATATTGACCGGTTTTATCAGTTTTTCAACCAGTATGACTGTGAGCCGACGCATCTTTCTCTCTTTAAGCCGCCATGCCGGGATTTAGAGAGCTTTATCTTAGCCCAGGACATCCTCTATGTCGGCGGCGGCAGCACGAAGAACTTGATGGCTCTTTGGAGGGAATGGGGCTTAGTGGATATCTTGAAGAAGGCATATGAACAAGGGGTTCTTCTATGCGGAATCAGTGCTGGGGCGATTTGCTGGTTTGAGATGGGCGTGACGGATTCGTATGGCGGAGAGCTTGAACCGGTCGTCGGAACAGGTATTCTTCAAGGGAGCCATTCACCGCATTATAATGAGGAGGAGAAAAGGCGGCCGGCCTATCAGCAGATGATCAAGGAAGGGGTCATGATGGGCGGAATGGCAGCTAGTGACGGAACGGCTCTTCATTACGTTAACGGAGAACTCCACCGAATTGTCAGCTCACGGCCGGAAGCAAGGGCCTATGAGGTTACGCCAAAGGGCGAGACCATGATTGAACCCTATTATTTAGGGCAGGATTATGTTCTGAAGAGCAAGCGCCTGACCCTCAAACCATTTACGCAGGCTGACTTCAACCAACTGATCAGCTGGATTGACAGTGAAGAACAGATGACGATTTGGTCAGGTTCAACTTTCACCTTCCCTCTCACAGATAAGCAGCTAGCAGCCTATCAAGCAGATAAAAAGCAAGTTGCGTTCAGTGTGTATTCAAATGAAACGGGTGATTGCATTGGTCATATTGCCATCGGGAAAATCAATCAGCGCCACCGGTCAGCACGGATTGGCAAGGTGCTGATTGGAACGCCAGCCTTGCGTGCCAAGGGACTCGGGGAGGAGATGATGAGGGAAGCGGTCACATTCGCCTTCTCGCATCTCGATCTACATAAAGTGACACTTGGTGTATATGAGCACAATAAAAGAGCCATCGCCTGCTATGAGAGAATTGGTTTTCAGAAGGAAGGCCTCCTGAGAGACCATGCCAGAGTGGGTAAGGGTTATTGGAATATGTGGGAGATGGGCTTATTACAGGATGATTATGTTTAATTTTCCCTATAGAGGTTAGTAGTTGGTAGTGACGCAGGTTTAGAAAGGGTGATAGATGGATGATTGGACAGAAGGAAATAAGGCAGCTTGAGGTGATGAAGCGCTTGAAGGGCGCTGTCAAGGCATTTGGGGAAAGGGCCCCTCAGTATGAAGCCAATCAAGCCTTTCCGTTTGAGAATATCGAGGATTTGAAGCAGATTGGCTATACGAAATTGACGTTGCCGAAGGAGTATGGCGGATACGGGGAAGGATTGCAGGCATTCCTGTATGGACAGGAATTGATAGCAAGTGCTTGCGGCTCTACTTCCCTGGCAATCGGCTGGCATAATATGACCATCTTAGAGGTTTTGGAGAATCAGCAATGGGATCCGGCGAAAAAGGATGCGTTCTTCCATGCGATTGCCAAAGGGGCATTAGTGAACAGGGCAGCCTCTGAGCCGGCAACCGGCAGCCCGACAAGAGGCGGCCGGCCGCAAACGACAGCCGTGAAAACGGGTGACGGCTGGGTGTTGAATGGCCGCAAGACCTTCACCTCACTTGCTCCGGCATTGGATATCTTCCTAGTCAGTGCTTGGATTCCAGAGGAGGAAACAGTCGGCTGGTTCATGGTACATAAACGTCTAGCAGGTGTGTCCATTGATGAGACGTGGGACTTGATTGCGATGGAAGGCACAGGCAGTCATGATCTTGTTCTCCAGAACGTCCACGTCAAAGCGGATGACTATGTCGAAAAGGCGGCACCAAAGAAAGGAACCGGCTGGCTCTTACATATTCCAGCCTGCTATATTGGCATCGCTCTAGGTGCGCGGAACTATGCCGTGCAATTTGCGAAAAGCTATACGCCGAATAGCCTGCAAAAGCCGATTTCGAGCCTGCCCCATATTCAGGAAAAGATTGGCCATATCGAGCTCGAGCTTATGCAGGCCCGCCATTTCCTCTATGCGGTCGCTGCCCGCTGGGATGAGAAACCGGATGAACGGGATGAAATGGCAGGCGAGCTCGCTGCCGTCAAATATGCGGTCACGAATGCAGCCATCAGCATCGTAGATAAGGCGATGAGGGTCGTCGGGGCCCAAAGCTTGAAGAAATCTAATCCCATGCAGCGCTATTTCCGCGACGTGAGAGCGGGGCTTCACAATCCTCCGATGGATGATGCAGTCCTTGCCTTACTCGCAAACCAGATACTACAAGATGATGAGGAGAAAGCAGAATGAAATCAATTATAGTAGATGTCGATACAGGAATTGATGATGCGCTGGCCATTGCCTATGCCGTGCATTCCCCAGAAATTGAGCTTCTTGGACTTACTACTTGCTTCGGGAACGTAACCGTGGAGAAGGCAACGCGTAACTCCCGGCTCGTTCTTGAGAAGCTTGGCCGTTCGGACATCCCTGTCTATGCAGGTGCGGGGGAAACCTTGAATAGAGGCTTGAACGGTGACTTCCCTCATGTCGTACACGGACATGACGGCCTCGGCAACTTAATCGATGAGGAGCCAACGGATGAAATGGCCCATAGTGACCAGCATGCCGTAGATTACTTAATTGAACAGGTGAAAAATAAGCCCGGCAAGATCACGTATATTTGCGTCGGTCCGCTGACGAACCTGGCCCTTGCCCTTCAAAAGGCACCGGAGATTACAGCTCTGTTTGAGGAAGTCATCATCATGGGCGGCGCTGTATACACGAAAGGAAATGTCACACCACATGCAGAGGCGAATATTCACCGCGATCCGGAGGCGGCTGACTTTGTCTTCCGTTCCAATCTGCCGCTCTATCTTGTCGGACTTGATGTGACCATGCAAACCTTGCTTCCGACAGAGGAGCTGAAGGGCTGGCGTGAAAAAGGGGAAGAGCTCGGCTCCTTCTTCGCTGACATGACGGAGTTCTATATTGACTTCTACAAGAAAGCAAACCCAGGGATTAAGGGCTGTGCGCTCCACGATCCGCTTGCGGTCGGCTTGGCGATTGACAAGAGCTTCGTTAGCTTGAAGCCGGAACGTCTATGGGTGGAGCTTGAAGGAGAAAGGGAAGGAAAGACCTGTCCGAATGCACAAGGGAGACCGCTCGTTAATGTGTGTGTGGATGTAGATGAAGAGCGTTTTGTGAAGCATTTCTTAAGCAGAGTGATTTAAACGGTTATTGGCCCAGCTGTCATCTTGGATGACCGCTGGGCTATTTTTATGCATGAAAAAAGCTCCCCGTCTCCACGATGTTTGAACTTCGTGCGACTGTAGGAGCCTTTTCCCTTCTTATTCTTTACGACCCGGGTTGTCGGATTGATGGACCATGTCATACGGCTGTTCGTCATCTCGCCGATGGTTTTCTTCTTTTTCTTCATCATGTTTTCCTCCTAATTTTTCCCTAAAAAAAGCAAGGGTGTGGTATAATTTTCTGAAAAATACCTGTTCCGCTTCAAAGATATAGCCTCCCTTAAGCCAGAGACACAAAAAACCACCCTATGCTGTAAAGCGGGAGGGTGGCTTTAGTACGCCGCTCGCGGCGATTGTGCCAAAGAGTAACCAGCTCTCCGGTTTTGACTGTCTTTGTACGTCCATATTATATCATGCGGCTGCATAATTCAATCATAAGATAAGTAAATGGTTGTCAGCCTTAAGAGGAAAGGGAGGACAGCTGTTATGGAAAAATGGATATCCTTGTTTACGGCCGTCCTGCTAATAAGCATATTGACCTCGTGCATGGAGGCTAATCCGCCTGAAGCGGCTTCCCCAAAGGAATATGCAGAAAAGTATTTGGTGGAAGCTGTGTTAGAAACCGTACGAGCGGAGGATCATGAGGATTTTCATTTCTCTGCCAGTGAGAACATACAAATTGGCGAGCTTCATCAACAATGGCGTTATTCAAAAGCATTCTTGGAAAATGAAAACGATACACTTGAGAAAACGGATGATTGGTATGCAGCTGTCTATCAGGATGGAAGGCCGGTTAACGTCGTAGCCATTTCCAAAAATGAAAGCGGTTATTATTCCTTTATGGGAATCGGCTTTGGAAAGGACTTGGCAGAATCCTTAGATAAACGGACTGCCACAGAAGGAAAGCTAATCTATGAATTCCCGATGGACGCTTGGTTTGTTTACGATAAAGGGCATGTTATTGCGGTAAATGATGCAGGCCAAAGGTTGCTGGGGCTTGAGAAGATTAGGTTTGATGAATTTCAACAATCTGTTTATGACCGCTATGCGGATAAATGAATACTGGGAGGAAGGGATGTTTAGCTAATGAAGGATGTACTGGAATGGGTAGATTCAAGAAAACCGGGTGTGACAGAGACTGAGATTAATCGGGCAGAGGAACAATTGGGTATTCGTTTACCGGCAGAATACAAAGAATTATTCATGCTGACGAATAATGCCCAGGTGGATGAATGGACACTCTTTCCGATTAAGGATCCCGCCAATCTGAAGAAAACATGGGATGACCTGGTCCGCCAGAACAGTGAATTAAGGGATGAAGGCATGCCAGAAGATTTAATTGCCATCGCGGAAGATGAGACAGGAGATCTCTTATGCTACCGGAGAACGGAAGAGGGAATTGACGAGAGGGTGTACCTTTGGGATCATGAGACCGGTGAAAGGGAGGAATTGGCT
>NZ_JBJEFJ010000109.1:0-2372 GCF_051873915.1 Pradoshia sp. | reverse complement strand
ATATAGGTGAGATTTGCATGATCAAAGAAGGTTGAATCCTTATTATAGATGCCGGGCAGGTTCGCATAAGAATGAAATGAAGTATATTTTTCCGTTTTATTCACTTTATTAATGAGAGAGGAGTGTCATTTAAGTGAAAAAATACATTCTTGCTTTTTTCATGCTTACGATAACCGGGCTTTTGGCTGCATGCAATGTATTGGACATTCAAAAATCAAAACAAGATAAAAAAGTAAACGAAAATAATGATGAGATCATTTATGAAGGTTCAGAAAATGAATGGGAATTGTCTCCAACCTTCGAACATTCCGTTATCTATGAAGATGGTGAAAAGGGTTCGTATACGGTTGTGGGAAGTACAGAGCGCGTAGGTTTCACAGGTTCATTCCCAATTATCGCGAAAGAACCACAGAAATATTTTTGGTTTTATTTTGGAAGACAAAACATTTACGATAAACCAGTGAAAGTAAAGGCCATAAAAAAAGAGACAAAGGAAGTTGTTGATGTCCTTTCTGGCCCGAGTACCTTTTATAAGAGTGCTGCAGTAAGTCCGGGCAGTGTGAATATGCCATCACTTTTAACATTTCCATCAGCAGGAATATGGAAAGTCCTTGTATATATTGATGAGAAGCTATATGAAAGTATGGTTATCGAGGTAGTATAATGTGAGCCGTCGATTTAAATGGAGGGGACCTTGCTTTTTTCATTGTTAAGAACAAAACGGACAAAAAAACATTGAGCTACAGGGGGATTACTCCCCTATCAAGGGCTAAATCAGCTCTTTTTTGTTAGGTGTTTTTATATAGATTGTTCCTTCTATACAGAGGTTCAGCTTCTGTTTTATCGTTTCGATAGACAAAAGCGATTATATTCTTGTTTGAATAACTAACAGTTGAAAGCGGTCATGTCATAGTAGGATTTTGATTAAATAATCGTTGAAGGGAATGGAAGGGTTGGAAACGAACACGGATATTTTGAATATGAATAAAGATAGTTGGGAAAGGTCGGCAGAACGTTTTTTCGGAAAAACTGCTCTTCCCGAATATGGTCCTTATTCTTTAAGTGAAGAACAACTCGAATTATTTGGCAATATCGCCGGTCATAAAGTATTGGATATAGGGTGTGGGAGCGGGCATTCATTGCAATATATGGGAGATCGAGGAGCTAAAGAATTATGGGGATTAGATTTTTCAGCCAAACAAATAGCAACCGCTAAAAACTTGTTGAGTAATCAACAAGTTAACGTATCATTATTTGAATCTCCAATGGAGAAAAATCCAGGAATACCAAGGGATTACTTCGATATTGCCTACTCTATTTATGCTTTGGGGTGGACAGTTGATTTACACCGTACATTGTTAAATATACATAGCTATTTAAAGCCCGGCGGTATTTTCATCTTTAGCTGGGAACATCCCATTCACGACCGTCTGGCTTATACACAATCATCTTTTACCTTTAAAAAATCTTATCATATTGAAGGGCCAGAATATAATGAGGCTTGGCATAATCATGTTGTTATATACCATCGAAAGCTTAGCACCTATATTAATACACTAATTGAAGCTGGCTTCACAATTGAAAAGGTAATAGATGAAGTCGTGTTGCCTGAAAATGTCGGTGCAGATCATCCTTCAAGATGGTATTCATCCCAAAGAGCACAATTAGTACCTGCAACATTTATCATTAAGGCTTCCAAAAAGCATTAGGGGATTCATTTAACGATCAGGGGGTGTTGAACCCCTTATGAAAGAAACGGGCAGATTAGTCGAACAAGAAGAATAACCCCAGTTTTTGCCGAAGTTACAAAGTAGAGTGAAATGATTTCATTAGAATATAACCTTAAAAGGGGAAATGAATGATGGCAATTCGCATTCTAAATAAGTCTGATGCTAAGTTGTATCAAGAAGTACGATTGAGTGCATTAAAAAACAATCCAGAAGCATTTGGTTCTACATATGAGAGAGAAGCTCAATTCTCACTGGAATTTGTTGCAGAGAGATTAGCACCAGTTAAGGATAAATTTGTTTTAGGTGCTTTTGATTACAATGGATCATTAGCTGGGATCGTTACTTTTATGCGTGAAAACAGTCTCAAAACCCGTCACAAAGCAAATGTTTACGGGTTGTACGTAGCACCAGACACTAGAGGACAAGGGATAGGAAAATCACTAATGATTGAACTAATAAAGAAGGCTAAAAATATGGATGATTTGGAACAAATCAACTTAACGGTCGTATCTGACAATCATTCAGCAAAGATGCTGTACAAATCCTTGGGATTCGAGATCTATGGGATAGAACGAAATGCCCTTAAATATAATGGGCAGTATTTTAGCGAGGATTTGATGGTTTTAACGATCTAGTTTTTGG
>NZ_JBJEFJ010000108.1:0-10462 GCF_051873915.1 Pradoshia sp. | reverse complement strand
TTTCTTCTTTATACGAAAATCTATCATTGATCTCTTGTAGAAACTCATGATTATGGGTGTAAGCTATACCAGTTTCGTACATTGCTTGGTATAATTCACTATAGGGAAGATGAAAGTGCTGGGCATTCTTAAATTCATTATCGATATCATATGGAATTTTCCTGAATCTCACATCCCCAATTCCAGCTTCATCAATTTCAAGAATAGCGTATTGTGCACGAATATCCGTCCTCAACTTTTCCCATTTGTAATGCGGTTGTCCAACCGACCCTGGATTAATAATCAGCTGTCCCGCGCTGCTATACCGATACAATTGTTGGTGGGTATGACCATATATCGAAATATCGTAATCTTGATCAAATAACTGATCGAAGGCTTCCTGATTATTTGTCGGACGCAAATCCGCTCCATAATTTTTCTCTTGAAGATGGTGAGTAAGACTAATCGATACATCATTGATATTCTTTGTTATTTGTAATGGCAGATTTTTGATACGATCTATATTCTTCGTATCTAAATGTTCACACTGATATTGCACTAACCTAGAAATATAAATATCCGTCGGATTATCCAAATCAATCTCTTTATTTAATACATCAAGGAAGCAATCTTCCCAATTTCCCTTTACATAAACAGAAACATTCATAGATTTTAATGTTTCAAATAGTTCATTTGCTCCAGGACCCGGCATAATTAAATCTCCTAAAAACCAGCTATCCGTAACACCCTCTTTGATGGCATCTTCAGCTACTGCCTTTAAGGCACTTGCATTTCCATGAACATCTGCTAATAAGGCAATTCTATGTTTCATCTAATCTCCCCCATATGATTGACAACATAAATGAAATCGAACACTCCATGAATGATATTATTGAACACAATCATTCCATAGAATAAAGCCGATTTCCTTAAGTAAGTATGCACTCATGTTGGCGTACTTACCCATTCATATAGTATATCCCTTATGAATCACATGGTAAATTTTTGATATATGCAAGTACGTAAATAACAACTCTGCAATCAGCTTCTAGTAATCTAATTAGCACAATCGAAGAAATGTTAAGTAGGGAATCTTCTATCTAAAACGTTAGTACCCTCCCGAATCAGTTCTATATTTACTCCAATTTATTGCTTTGTCTCTGTCGTTGCTTATCCATGAAACTAATTGGATTTAACGGTCTTTTGATCCTTGAGACCCACCAATCCAGCTTGGTATTTGATGATTAGCAGCGCTTCAATATCTAATGACTTGAACAGGCGTATGGTATTATTAGAATGCTCAACAAAATTCAAATAATATTAAAAATATATCTCACAGGTTTTCTTGACATTAAATATCTTCATAGAGGTTGATGCAGTCAAAAGGATCGCTTTTATTTATATGAATTTTTATTGCTTCGTAAATAAAGGAAACATTTTCTTAAAGATTCCACTCATTTATTTCCTGTACTATCATTATATTAAGATAATCTTCTAAACATTCAATAATGACAGGGAAGGATGAGTTTATGTTTTCTATTATTATGGCCTACTTTTTACTCTATAGCTTCTTAGGCTGGGTATGTGAAGTGGTGTATTGCTCTTCTCAGGAGAAACACTTTGTTAATAGAGGATTTTTATCCGGGCCAGTCTGTCCGATATATGGCTGTGGAGCAATAGCTGTTCTATTTTTCTTAGAACCCTTTCATACAAATGTATGGCTCACATTTCTTTTCGGAGCAATAGCGGCCAGTTTAATAGAATATATCACCAGCTATCTGCTTGAACGGATATTCAAGCTGCGATTATGGGATTATTCTACGTATGCCTTTAACCTGAATGGCCGCGTCTGTCTGAAAAACTCCACCTTATTTGGGTTATTGTCGGTCGCATTGATTTTTATCATTCATCCAGCCATGCAACAGGCCATTCGTTCACTGCCAGAATACACACTTCAAACCGTCGTTTGGTTATTGTTCACGGTATTGATGGTTGATTTCATCACCACCATCAGCTCTTTTGTGGATTTACGAAAAAAAGTCCAAGAGGTGTATCAATTACTGGAGGATATTAAAGGAGAGTTTGAGAAGAATAAATATTTGATAGACGAAGAGTTTAACCAAAGGAAAGAGGAATTCTCTATTGAACTAGCACACCGGATAAAACAGATGGAGGCGCGAATCAGCTTACTTCTAAACACAACAAACGCTCAGCATAAAAGAATTTTGCAGGCATTTCCTAAACTTCAGTCACGTTCGTATAAACAACTAAAGTTCAGCAAGGTCAAGGATGAATTAAAGAAAATTTCACTTGAACGATTGAAGAAATGATTACATAAAAGGTTCCTCCTCGTTTTTAAACTTAGGAGGAACCTACATATATGGAAGTCCGTTAACTTAAAACAATCATCCATGGTAACGTATTAGGCAGTCATACAATAATTCTCCGCTCCCTAGATTCCATTCGATTCAATCACTTTTTTGTACCAATAGAAGCTGTCCTTTTTGATGCGCCGCAGGTCATGAGTGCCTTCTTCATGCTGATTGACATAAACGAACCCATAGCGTTTTTGAAAACCGTTCAGCCAGCTTAGCAGATCCGTGAAAGACCAAACACAATAGCCAAGCATGTCTACTCCGTCTGAAATGGCATCCTGAATGGCTTCAATATGAGCTTTCAGGTATTCAACTCGATAATCATCATGAATCGTGTCGTTTTCCTCTACCTGATCGAATTCACCGAGACCATTCTCACTAATCAAAATCGGCAGGTCATATCGATTCGTGATCCGGCGAAGGGCCACCCTTAATCCTTGCGGGTCAATATTCCAATCCCAGTTCGTGCGCTCTAGGTTCGGATTCTTCGTCGTTTTGAACAAGCCGGGGATACCTGAATCCGTTGATGTCCCTTTAATGCCGGTCGTATTCATTTCACCGGCGCCTACTCCTTCTTCCAGCGTGTTCACTTCAAAGGTCGTGCTTTGGTAATAGTTTAATCCCATGAAATCTGGCTTGCCTTCTCTTAAGAGTGCAAAGTCGCCTTCTTCCACTTCAGGCGCAAGGCCTTCCTCAGCCAGGTAGTTCCACGATGCCCGCGGATATTTCCCCCACGTATAAATATCCATCCACCAATGGCTGTTTAAATCCTCCGCATTTTCAGCTGCCAGTATATCCTGCGGCCTAGATGATGCCGGATAGGCTGGAGAGTAAGCGAAGCTAGGACCAATCTGGCCATCTGGTACATACTGTCTGAATGCCTTGATGGCACTGGCATTGGCAAGGTTTGCGTGATGATTCACCTGATAAAACAGCTTCGTGTCTTTTAGACCAGGCGGATGGGATCCTTCATTATAGCCATGGCTTGTAAAGATATTTTGTTCATTTAAACTGACCCAGTACTTCACACGATCGCCGAAGCGCTTGAAACATTCCACGCTATAATTCGTGAAATCCTCAATAATTCTGCGAGATTCCCAGCCGCCGTATTCGTCCTGAAGAGCCTGCGGCAGATCCCAATGATACAAAGTCAGAATAGGCTCAATTTGATAATGAAGCAATTCATTAATGAGGTCATCATAAAAGGCGATGCCCTGCTCATTCACCTCGCCTCGTCCATCTGGAAAAATACGCGGCCAGGAAACAGAAAATCGATAGGCCTTCAAGCCCATTTCTGCCATTAAACGAACATCTTCCTTATAGCGATGATAATGGTCGACAGCCACATCTCCTGTCGTTCCCTTAAATGTCTTACCAGGAATACGAACAAATTGATCCCAATTGCTGACGCCTTTTCCATCTATATTCCATGCACCTTCAACCTGATAGGCAGCAGAGGCTGCCCCCCATAAAAAGTCCGTCGGAAACGGTTTCTTTTTTGTATGCATAAATAAGTATTCTCCCTTCCTTTTGCTCCATTATCACTTACAAGATCTGCTCAACATCTTCCGAAATCAATGGAAAGTCCTTCTGACGCTGCAGAAAATGATGCAATGCTCCAATTAAATTAGAGTCATTGCCAAACTGACATCGTTCCACTTTAACCGTTAAGCCCTCTGACTCATATTTCATTTGCTGTAAGGTTTCATTGATTTTCTCGATAAAGCCCTCACGATGACTGATCGCCCCTCCAATCAAGATTTTCTCCGGGTCGAGGATGAACTGTAGATTATAGATGCCGACCGCGAGGCGACGCATAAATTTATCAATTTCGTCCTGTACATCCACGTCTCCCTTTTCAGCCATTTCAAAGATTATCTTGCCTGTCAGGGCTTCGGGTTCAAGATCCTTTCTCTTAGCAACCTGTTTAATCAATCCGCCTACCGCCGCTAAGGAACTATAGGTTTCGACTGGGTTGGAACCGAGATAGCCTTCCATTATCATATAGCCGAATTCCCCGGCAAAACCGTTCTTCCCATGTCGAATCTCCTTATTGAGAACGACTGCACCGCCTACGCCTGTGCCAATCACAAGGCAAAGAAAATCGTTCACATCCTTTGCTGCGCCAATCCAGCCTTCCGCCAATCCAGCACAATTTGCGTCATTTTCCAGTTCAACTGGCAAACCTGTCCTGCTTTGAAGAAGCTCTTTCATATTGGGACCATGAATATACGGAAGTGCGGTAATCCCCTCAATGATTCCGCTTTCGACATTCACGGCACCTGGCATACTAACAGCCAGCCCTGTTAGGGGGTAGGTTTCCTTGAACTTATCCACAATCCCCCCTATTGTATCGATAAATAAAGCAAGACTTGCTTTAGGAGTAGGAAGGGAGGATTTTTCAATGAAACCGCCCGTTTCATCCATAAGAGCATATTTAATGGCAGAGCCTCCAACATCTAGTACCGCATAGTAATTCATCATATAACCTCCACCAATCCAATTTTCTTTCTTTTTCATTGGAATCTCGTCTTTGTATCTAAGAAGCAGACAATCTAGCAAAATTTGCTTAACACGATTCTCTGATAATTATTTCTGAGTCTATAAAGACCGGTTTTAGTTGGGATCGGTCATTAATTAAATCATCAAGCATATAGGCGGATAACTTACCAAATTTCTCTTTATCCTGTTTCACTGTCGTTAGTTTAGGAGAACTATACCGACAGGCGGCAATATCATCACAGCCAATTAACCGGATATCTTGAGGGCAGGTTAATCCAGCCTCTTTAATCGCTTGCAATGCCCCAAGTGCCATCATATCCGACGTAGAGAAAACAGCCTCAGGCAGCTGGTTGCTTTGAAGAATTCGCTTCATCGCCACATAGCCGCTTTCCTCATGAAAATCACCATATTGTATCCAATCCTCGCAAATCTCCAATCCAAATTGATTCATCGCATCTAAGAAACCTTGCTTCCGAAATTTAGACACGGGTGAATCAAATTTACCGCCAATGAAACCGATTTTTTTGATGGCGTGCAGGTAGAGATATTCAACCACTTTTCTTGCCAGCCCCACATTATCTGTCATGATATAACTTGCCTTTGGCCCTTTTAGCTCAATATCGATTCCGATGCATGGCAGTCCCTCTAAGGCGAGATCATAGGTCGATTCCTCAACCTCTTCTCCTGCGATAATTAAGCACCCATCCACATTGAAATGACGGCATCTTGCTAAATAACTGCCATTATCTGTATGAAATTTTTCGTTCGAAAACATGATAATATCGTATCCAAGCAGCCCCATATTTTTCTTAAAGGAAGAGATAACTTCATTAAAATATGGGTGGGTCATATCTACATTAATCCTTCCTGCATAGATTAGCCCAATCAAATTTGACTTTTTTGTTGCGAGCGACCTTGCAGAGAAGTTAGGCTCAAAGCCGCTTTGATGAATAATATCCATCACTTTCTTTTTGGTTTTTTCACTAACTCCCTCATAATTATTGATCACCTTTGAAACAGTACCTTGTGACACATTGGCCATTTGTGCAATGTCTTTAATCGTTAAATTCATGGTAATCCCTTCTACGTTTGATTGATTTTGTTCTAGTCGCTGATTTTTATTTCTGTCATAAATAATCAATTGGATAGGATTTATTATTTCACAGAACCTTCTGTAATGCTCGAAATAAACAACTTATTAAACAATAAGAATACGACTAACAACGGAACAGTTGCCCAGAATACCCCTGACATAATCATCCCAAAGTCCACATCCCGCGTATTGCTTAATTGAGCTAATGCCACTTGAATGGTGTAATTCTCCGGATCTCTTAATACAGTAAACTGCCAGAGGAATTCTCCCCATACGGCGGTGAAAACAATAATCCCAAGTGTCGCAAATGCCGGCAGAATAATTGGAACGACAATACTGCGATAAATTCTAAAATTGGAGCATCCGTCCAATTTCGCCGCTTCAATCAGCTCATCAGGAACCGATTTACTGATATATTGCCTCATCAGAAATATGCCTAAAGGGTTTAAAAAGAACAGCACCATAACACCTGGTAATGTATCAAGCAATCCTGCTTTCGATATCAGGAAATATTGAGGAATTAACCCTAATTGCGGAGGGATAATCATTGTTAACAAAATGGCGACAAAGAAAATGTTTTTCCCTGGGAAGGTGAATTTCGCAAATGCATATCCAGCCAGTGAACTAATGAGCAGAACAACGATTGTGACAATGGCACAAATGACAAAGGAGTTCCACATAGACCCAAAGAAATCAATGGAATTCAATACCTTTTGGAAATTTTCGACGAGCATATTCCCTGGTGTTATAGTTGGAGGAATGGAGTTAAAGGCTGAACTCGGTCTCGTTGCCATAACAAACATCCAATAAAACGGAAATAAAGATAACAAGGAGGTAATACCCAATAAGAGATAGACAAAGAATCTTCCGCCTGAGAATTTCCTCCTCTTTTCTGTTCGTTTCATCGTTCACCCCTCCTTTTTCTTCCAATACCAGATGTTAAGTAAACATTGATTGCCGCAAACGCTGAGATGATGATCAATAAAATAATGGCTGTTGCAGAGGCCGTTCCAAAGGATTGTAATCTAAACGCATCACGATATAAGTACATCACAATTGTCATCGCTTCATCCCTGGTAAAAGCGCCTGTACCTAAGAAGACAGTTGGTTCAGAAAATAACTGGAGTGCTCCCACGGTAGATGTAAACACCGTCAAGATAATAAACGGCTTCAGCAAAGGAATGGTTATGTACCGGAGCTGCTGGAATTTGCTTGCACCATCAATGGTGGCCGCCTCATACAAATCATTGGAGATACTTTGAATCCCCGCAAGATAAATGATGGTGTTATAGCCGACCCATCGCCAAAATACCATAATGGAAATGGCAATTTTCGTACCCCATTCTGAACTTGCCCAGCTTACCGGATCAAGTCCGGCCAGTGATAATACATAATTGGCTAAG
Organism: Pradoshia sp.; assembly: GCF_051873915.1. Lineage (NCBI taxonomy): Bacteria > Bacillati > Bacillota > Bacilli > Caryophanales > Bacillaceae > Pradoshia > Pradoshia sp. The sequence continues at coordinate 3,110 of NZ_JBJEFJ010000108.1, read as the reverse complement.
GAGGATTCGTGGTTGCTGAACAGCACACTGAAAATGAGGGCTACTGCCACCATTGAAGTAATGTAGGGCATAAATATGGTGACTCTGAAGAAGTTCTTAAATCGCAGAAACGCCATATTCAACAAGTAGGCAAAAAGGATACCGAATACAATTTGAGGAGCGGTCCCCATAATTCCCATAACAATCGTATTGTAAACCGATTTCCAGAATAGGGGATCGGTTAGGACAAGCTTGAAATTATCCAATCCTACAGAGACCATCGGACTAAGCCCATTCCATTTTTGAAAGGCTAAATAAAAACTAAATAAAACGGGATACAACCCAATAATGGCAAAGATAATAAAGAAAGGAGCAATGTATAGATAAGCAGAAAACATATCTTTTCTTGCTTCCGATCGATACCGCTTCTTTCTCTCCTTGACCCCATTTGTGACCGTATTTGCTTTTGGCAGATTCATTATCATACCCCTTTTCCCATAAAAGGCGGGAGTGGCGCTCTTTAGTCCGAGCCACGCCGAAATCCCACCTTTACTAAACTAGTGAACTACCGACTTAATAATGCCTTGGAGCGCTTAATTGCCTCTTTCCACTCTTTCTCAGGGTCCGTTCCATTGTTTTGAACGTTCTTTAAGGCATTTAATACTTCGGAATAGATTGGGAAGTATTTCTCCCCTTTGTAGACAGCCCCATTAATATCCTGAGCCGCTTCTGCAAATACTGGTGCGGTTGATTGTCCGCCAAAGAATTCATCTTTGTTATTCTTGAAGTCATCCATTTCATAGACCGATTGGGCAGATGGGAAAAGACCCTTGTCTTGGAAGGATTTCAGCTGATTTTCTGGTGAGACTAACCATGCTGTAAATTTATAAGCTTCCTCAGCATTTTTTGTTTCACTTGGTATGGAGATGAAAGAGCCTCCCCAGTTTGCGGCAAATTCTGATGGCAATGTCGCCACTCTCCATTTACCTGAAGCCTCCTGGGCATTGCCTTCCATCCAGCCCTTTAACCATCCGGCGCCTAGTTCAGCAGCAAAATCCCCTTTATTCACGGCATTCGCCCATTCCGGCGACCACATTTCAAATTTGCCGACAATACCCATTTCATTTAGTTTCACCGCATAATCATAGGCATCTTTAACGGCATTGCCCTTCTCTTCAATCAACAACTCCCCTTTGGAATTAAGGAATGTTGTTTCAGCGCCATCCAAATAGGCCCTGAATGCCATTTCAATACTATCGATAAATACCTTTCCTGTTTTTTCTTTCACTTGAAGTCCTGCTTTTTCAAAAGCTTCAGGTGAATTGATTAAGGCAGATACCTTTTCTGGTTCAGTCGGCAAGCCTGCTTCTTCAAATAGATCGGCTCGATAATACAAGGCCTTTGGTCCAATATCAGTCGGCAAACCGATTAAGAAGTCACCACTATCGTTCTCCCCTGTTTTCCATTTCCAATCCAAGTATTGATCTTTAATATCCTTTGCGCCAAGATCATATAAGTTTTCAAAACGGTCCTGTGCCGCCTTAAACCGGTCTAGCTGGTCAATTTCAAGCATGGTAATGTCCGGTGCTCCGCTGCCGGCAGATAATGCTGTAAATAAGGCATCATGATGCTCAGCTGTCTCCGCTGACCTTACTTTAATCTTCACACCAGGATTTTCTTTTTCATATTCCTTCGCTAGTTCATCATAGTTCGTTGCACCAAATGTCCAAAAATCCAATGTTACATCGCCGTTTTTCCCATTTGCAGCAGAAGATTCATCATTGTCCTTACATGCCGCCAATGACAAAGCCAAAGCCGTTGTCAGACCAAGCGCAGCCAATTTTTTTAAACGTATCACTTGTGGTACCCCCTATTATCGTTTTATCAAGCGTTCACTCATTGAACCATCCCTGTAAAAGCATGTGAAGCCATCCTTATTCATGACTCCCTCCTTCTCCATTCAATTTTTGTAAAAGATGATAATAGCACCGCCTTTAAGGAAACCGGTTTCTATAAATCACTGTCTGTATGTAAAATAAGTACGGATGAAACCGCTTTCAATAGTGATTATAAATGTTAAATTATGAAAAAACAATAATTTTTTTGAATATTTTGCAATATTTTAGAAACCGCTTTCCATAAGGTGTTCCGCACAGAGCCAAATTCTAAAGAAGAATGGCAGATAAAACGGGTAATTGGACAAAAGTACGAGGATGTTATTCTTTAAACAAAGCTTTCATTATCTGTCCCCTTCTGCATGGTTCATAAAAAAGAAACCTCTCGTTTTATAGGAACGAAGAGGTTTCTTGCTTATATAAAATCCTACACATATTAGCTATAAGTCATTCCACCATCAATGATGACAGATTGACCAGTCATATAATCTGAATCAGATGATGCTAGGTAAGAGACAAAGGACGCTACATCCTCTGGTGTTTCAGATCTTCCGAGTGCAATGCCATCGACAAAGGCCTTGAAGGCTCCTCCTTTATCCACTTTCATGTACGGTGCCAATTTTTCATCAAGATAATCCCACATATCCGTGCCGACGATACCTGGGCAATACGCATTAACCGTAATGCCATAAGGTGCGAATTCCTGGGCAGCTGATTGGGTCAATCCGCGAATGGCGAATTTCGTTGCTGAATAAGCGCTGAGCAAGCTTGCACCTTTATGTGCGGCAATACTTGCGGCATTAATGATTTTGCCACCGCCTTGTTTCTTCATCTGTTCGCCGGCTGCCTGCAGGCCGTAAACCGTTCCAAAGACATTGATGCTGAAGATTTTTTCAAGTTCTTCAGGCGTGATATCAAAGATCGGATTCACTTGGGCAATACCCGCATTGGATACATAAACATCCACACATCCAAAAGCTTTAACCGTCTGCTCAACAAGGGAAAAAACGTCTTCACGCTTACTGACATCCCCTTGAACTGCCATGGCCATATGGGTTCCGCTTGTTTGAAGAATTTCCTGCTCAACCTCTTTCGCTTTATCGATATTTACATCATTTACGACAACGGTGAACCCATCCTTCGCCAGACGGTGAGCAATTCCCCTTCCAATTCCAGATTCAGCTCCTGTTACAATCGCTACACGTTTTGTTTCAGACATTTCGTTCACTCCTTTTT
>NZ_JBJEFJ010000107.1:0-45352 GCF_051873915.1 Pradoshia sp. | reverse complement strand
TCCTCCAGATAAATTCGAAAAAGAAGAGAGGAAAGAAATCAAAGAGAGTACGACCACAAAAGAAGGTTATCGTCAGTATGTATCCAATCCCCTGCACTGTAAGGACTGTCCATTTCTATCCCGTTGCACTCAAAGCAAAAATCATCAGAAGGTGATTCAACGCCATGTATGGGAGGAACACATGGAGGAAGCTGACCACCTTCGTCATACAGAAGAGAATAAAATCATCTATGCAAGGCGCAAAGAGACAATCGAACGAGTCTTTGCCGATGCAAAGGAAAAGCATGGAATGCGGTGGACAACCCTTAGGGGAATTGAAAAATTGTCCATGCAGGCGATGCAAAATTCGCTGCCATGAACCTGAAGAAGATGGCCAATTGGCTGTGGAAAACGCCAAAAATGGCCTAAAAAAAAGAGCAGGAGAGGTCTGTCTTGGGAGGAAATAGCAAAAAATCACAAAATGGACTGAGAATAAAAGAATTCTCAGTCCATTTTGTCGACAGTCTGAGAGCCGAATGAACATCATTCGGCTCTTTTTTGTTTCTGGTGAGTTACTCACCTTTTGTTTGTATGACATCAGGGTGTTTTCCTGATGTGTCTTGCATTTGCTTGCCTTTATTTCCGCCAGCCGCTCTTGGCTGAGTGCCGATATGATTCGGCTGGAAAGGCTTTGAGTTTCGTTTTGGATTGCCCATTACTATCATCCTCCCTTATACTTGTTAGGATGCTTATCAGATAGCTTTATTATGAGGGCAATTCCTGCCAACGCTATTCTGCCTTCTCGATATGACGGCGGTCTATGCGGTCCTCAAGTTTTTCCATCGCTTGTTTATCATTTAATAGCTGACGCTTGTTCTCCAAAATCAAATCAGCCAGAGACATTCTTTTCCTTTTGTTCATCTTCATTCACCATCCGCTATAAATATTGTCCTCCTCTAGCATGCCCACTCTCTCTTGAATTTATAGCACTTTTTTGAAAATAATACGGAGTATGAACAATCAGGTTAGAAAGATAATGGTTCAACCTTGGTTAAAAGCTTACATGTCCCTTTATAAAGCCTCTAAATTGTCTTCCATCTTCTCATAATCGAGAATCCCTACAATCTTTTTGCGGATAATTCCCTCTTCATCAATAAAGAACGAAGTCGGTATGGAAACTACCTCATATTGGTCATTCACCTTTTCCTCCGTATCTAATAAGGCTTGGAAGGTTAACTCATATTCATTCATGAATCCTTTGATATCATTTTCTGTATCCAAATTAATGGCCAGGATAACGACATCTTCATATTTCTGATGGATTTTCTCCATCTCAGGCATCTCTTTCTTGCATGGATTGCACCAGGTTGCCCAGAAATTTAAGATGACCTTCTTTCCTTTATAATCTGATAATGTGACCTTATTCCCTTCCGTATCCTCTAGGGTGAAATCAGCTGCGCTTGCTCCCACCTTCGCCCCGACAGGCTTTTCCTCTTGATTCATGATTTGATAAAAGGCCCCGCCAATCAGTCCAAACAACAAAAGTATGCCTATAGTCTTCTTCACAATCCCGTCCTCCTGCTTTCATGCATCTCTTATCTCAAATTGTACCAATGATCCCACTATCAAGAAAGAGAAAAAGGACTGACCAGACGGCCAGCCCTTTATTCTGCGCTATTATTGTGCAGATGTTGTTTCTTCTAGTTTCTCACGGAGAACCATTGGCAGGATTCCTCCATGACGGTAATAATCGATTTCAATTTCAGAGTCGAAACGCACAAGTGCTTCAAATTTCTTCTCTGTACCATCCTCAGCTACAGCTGTTACGGTGATCAACTGACGAGGTTTGATATTTTCATCGATTGGAACGAAGATTCGTTCTTTACCTGTAAGACCAAGTACCTTCGCGTTTTCGCCTTCTTTGAATTGAAGCGGCAGGACGCCCATAAGTGCAAGGTTGGAGCGGTGAATACGCTCAAAGCTTTCTGCGATAACGGTTTTGATACCGAGAAGGTTTGTCCCTTTCGCAGCCCAGTCACGAGAGCTTCCCATACCATAGTCTTTACCGGCAAGAACGACAAGACCTGTGTCATCCTTCTTGTATTCCATACATGCATCATAGATGGACATGACTTCGCCTGTTGGCCAGTAAGTCGTATATCCGCCCTCTGTTCCAGGAGCGATTTGGTTACGGATCCGGATGTTAGCGAAAGTTCCGCGCATCATGACCTCATGGTTACCACGGCGGGAACCATAAGAGTTAAAGTCACGGATTCCAACACCATTTTCACGCAAGTATTTACCTGCTGGTGTATCTTTGCCAATTGAACCAGCCGGGGAAATATGGTCAGTTGTGACAGAGTCACCGAACAAACCAACTACGCGTAAGCCTGATAATGGCTTAACCTCGGATGGATTTGGATCCAAGTTCTCGAAGTAAGGCGGGTTTTGAATATAAGTAGAATCAAAGTCCCAGCTATATAACGGTTCATTGCTTGTTTGAATCTCATTCCAGCGAAGGTTGTCATCGAATACGCGCTCATACTCTTTGCGGAACAAGTCAGATGTAACGGTTTCTTGGACAAGTTTATTAACCTCTTCACTAGTTGGCCAAATGTCCTTGAAGAACACTTCTTTGCCGTCTTTGCCGACGCCGATTGGGTCGTTTTCAAGGTCGATATCCACTGTACCGGCAAGCGCGTAAGCCACTACAAGCGGTGGAGATGCAAGGTAGTTTGCCTTCACAAGCGGGTGGATACGTCCTTCAAAGTTACGGTTACCAGATAGAACAGAAGTCACAAGCAAGTCAGCTTCGCCGACAGCTGCTTCAATCTCTTCCATCAATGGACCGGAGTTACCGATACAAGTAGCACAGCCATAGCCGACAAGGTTGAAGCCGAGCTCATCCATATACGTTTGCAGGCCGGCATCACGCAAGTAGCCTGTTACGACCTTGGAGCCTGGTGCCAAGGATGTTTTCACATGGTGAGGAACCTGAAGACCGAGCTCAACTGCTTTCTTCGCAACAAGACCTGCCCCAAGCATGACGTATGGGTTAGATGTATTTGTACAGCTTGTAATCGCAGCAATGGCGATATCACCAGTTTTCATCGGCGCTTGACGGCCGTCCTTGAATTCAACCGTGATTTTCTTATCGATTTCCTCTTGGCTTAAGCCAAATCCAGCATTGCCGACTGGTGCAGTCAACGCTTCACGATAGGCTTTTTGCATATGAGATAGAGGAATCAAATCCTGCGGACGTTTCGGTCCGGAAAGATTGGCTTCAATCTCAGAAAGGTCGATTTCAATCACTTTTGTGTAGGTTGGTTCAGGTGTATCTTTTGTATAGAATAAATCATTTTCTTTGCAATATTTCTCAACTAGCGCAATATGCTCTTCTGTACGGCCAGTTAAGCGCATGTATTTCAATGCTTCATCATCGATTGGGAAGAATCCGCATGTAGCGCCGTACTCAGGTGCCATATTGGCAATCGTCGCACGGTCTGAAAGGGATAGATCGCTCATTCCTGGACCGAAGAATTCCACAAATTTGTTAACAACACCGCTCTTACGAAGAACTTCTGTTACTTTGAGCGCCAGGTCAGTCGCCATCGCCCCATTTGGCAAGGAATTAACAAAGCGGACACCGATTACTTCAGGTACTGGGAAATAAGAAGGCTGGCCAAGCATGCCTGCTTCTGCTTCGATTCCCCCTACACCCCAACCAAGGACGCCAAGTCCGTTGATCATGGTTGTATGAGAGTCCGTACCAACCAGCGTATCTGGGAATGCCATGAAATCGCCGTCAGGCATTTCAATCGCATGTACCACATTCGCTAAATATTCTAAGTTGACTTGGTGAACGATTCCCGTATCAGGCGGAACGGCACGATAATTATCAAATGCCTTTTGAGCCCAGCTTAGGAATTGATAACGCTCAGCGTTTCGTTCAAATTCAAGATCCATATTCACTTGCAGGGAATCAGCTGTACCATATTTATCAACTTGTACAGAGTGGTCAATAACAAGGTCAACCGGAATTTCCGGGTTAATCTTATCTGGGTTGCCGCCGATATCAGCCATTGCTTTACGCAAGGAAGCCAAGTCAACAACCGCAGGAACACCTGTAAAGTCTTGTAGGATTACGCGGGATGGTTTGAATGGAACATCAACATCGATTGATTGCTGATCTGTTCCCCATTTCGCTAAGTTTTCCACATGCTCTTTAGTGATGACTCTTCCATCTAGCTGCCGCAGAACACTTTCAAGCAGCACTTTGATTGAGTATGGCAGCTTCGTTACTTCCCCTGCTCCAGCTTCTTCCAAAGCTTTCAGATTGTAGTAATGATAGCGTTTACCGTTTACTTCAAAATGCTTTCGTGAGTTAAACACATCATTTTTCCCCAAATCAAATTACCCCCTCTAGGTAAAAGATAATAAGAATACATACTCAGAAAAGGTTATGAACTTTTTCCAATCCAAATATTCTAACAATTTAATAGTAATATAACCTTTTCATAAAGTAAAATATAAGTAATTTATAGAGGGTTATAAGTTATACTTATCGCAGTATAATTTTTTCAGAAAATTAAAATAAAGGCCGGCAGGAAAACCTCCCAGCCGGCTTTGTCAGCGCAATTCATTATAGGCATTCAGCTCTGAAACATATTGCTTGAGCGTATCACGAAATTCTACGAGCTGCTCACGCTGATGCTCGCTTGCTACCTCATCTGCATTCTCGACCTGCTGATAGGCTTCATTGATTTCTTCCCAGAAACGTTTTACTTCCCTGCCAAACTCGGGATCATGCTTCATTGCCTGCAGATTCACGTATACATCGGTCACCTTTCTCATCCCGTTTTGGGCAGCTTCGAAGGCAGCCATCTTGTTCTTATGATAAGGCATTTTTATGTCCTCCAATCCTTTATCTCGACATTTATGGTGCACTATTTAAAGGCACCTTATTCTCGTGAAGGATTTGGAAATGTGCCAGTCGAATCGTTTTTCCCATTCGAACTCATACTAAAACGAAAAGGAGGGATGAGAATTGACGAATAAACGCAAGCATGCCATCGAACCGGATAAGCAATCAGGCCAGCCAAAACCAATGAGCGGGTCACATAAGGTGAAGAACCGCAATCACAGTCGCCAGAAGAATCATTCCCATCATGATATGTAGCCTTTAAAGCCGGCAGTTCCCCTGCTCCGGCTTTTTTTCTCTATCACCGTTTGAAAGCAGCTTGAATAGATTGGAAATAACACCGTGTAAATGGGGGTTATTTCATGTGTTCTTCAGACTGGGGTCATGAAGAAGAAAAAGCTATTTTGGGATTGTTTTATTTAGATCCATTCACGACCTATTTAGATGAGACAGAATTTCGAGTGGATTTATTTGAGGTGGATGAAGGCTATTTAATCGAGGCAGAAAGAAAACAAACGCCAAAGAACGGTATCCTCATTCACATTCAGGAAGACCTTTGCGTTATTGTGCTGGAACAGCCTTCCGGAAGAAAGGAACGGAAAATTCTTTTCCCGTTTTGTTTAGAGAACCTCTCTATCCATGTGGAGGTGGAGGCAGATCTCGTTCAGGTATATATAAACAGTCAAACGAACCCGCTCCAAAAAGGACCTTTTTCAATCTGGCTGCCCTTTTATGAAAACAACAAGCATTAATGTGTGAAATGTTAGAAAAAGTGGTAACTAAATACCAACTAATCTTTCATAGGAGTGTGTAACGATTGGATTATGTATGGTATGCGAGTTATGGTTCGAATTTGTTTGAGGACCGATTTCATTGTTATATTAGCGGGGGAATGCCTGAGGGTTCTACATTTACGGAAAAAGGATGCACCAATCCTGCTCTGCCCTTGAAGTCAGAGACGATTACAATTCCGTATGAGCTGTACTTCTCCAAATGTTCAAAACGATGGAAGGGCGGAGTAGCCTTTATAGATACGGTAAGAAACCCATCTGCCAGAACATATGGCAAGATGTATTTAATTACATCTGAGCAGTTTCAAGAAATCGTCCAGCAAGAAAACGGACATCATGACATGATGATTGACCTTAACCTGGCCAAGGAGGTTCATACCTACTCCTTTAATGATTCATGGTATGGAAATATTCTTTATCTTGGGGAAAGGGATGGGTATCCAATCTTCACCTTTACAGCGAATGGTGAAATGAAGAAACAAGAGATTACTTCCCCGTCCATCCCGTACCTCCGGAATCTATATAGAGGGTTATTGGCCCTTCAATTAGAGCCGCAGAGGATCATTGATTATTTAACCACCAAAAGAGGTGTGCGGGAAAACTATACAAAGGATGACCTATATCACCACTTTTAACGATAAAATAAGCAAAAACCGAACTTCTTTAATGGTTCGGTTTCCTTATTGTTTATGTTCCTAGAAGAATAGTTCATCTGCTCTTACCAAAAACTCTAAATCCCTGTTTTGGATGAACTTCCCAATGTAATTGGCAGGCTGGTCTTGTTTAAGGATTTCAATGGCAATATGCATTGGAACCCATCTCAGCACAAAACCGTCATTAATTTCCTCTTCTGTATAAATCGGTTCCTTTAACTCTCCTGTTGCTTTTGCTTTGTATCCGTAGGAGATTTGGAGCTGTCCGATTTCTCCGCGGTATTCCATGGTCATCCCGAGTTCCTCAATATCCTCAATCATGGCACCGACTTCTTCTTCTACTTCCCTTTTTAGGGCATCATAAATGGTCTCGTTGTTTTCAATACCGCCGCCCGGCAATTTATGATAATTTCCATTCGAAACAAATAAAAGTGCTATCTCATCACGGTCATTAATGACTACTGCTCTAGCTGCTTTTCTAATACGGTAAGCTTGGTCCGCATTTTGCTCGAAACCATCATCATAGATCTCCTTGATAAGTTCCATATTGTTTGTGACCCCTTTTATATAATTCTTATAGAAAGTTTCTATCTAATTTTACCTTGTTTTTTCTATAAATGATATAGATAATCTCATCCATATTTATGATTATTCCTCATAATGCTGCATTTACTATGCTATAATAGGCATATTTATTCCATTTAATAGTCAAAGCACCTTTTTCATCCTTTTCACCTAAAACCGTCCCTTTTCAGGTGAAATATACACTTTATCATCATTCTCTACTTGGAGGTGGCTAATGAACCATATTATTTGGAGAATCATCGGGTCTATTTTCATCCTTTGCTTTATCGTCCTAGTCGTTTTCACGGTGAAAATCCATGATATGCTCGAGTCAAGAAACGAGTTGGAGATCGGATATATAGATGCCCTGAAAATATTGACCACAAGGAATTACGATTCTGAAGAGGAAATCGTCTTAAAAAACCAATTAGAGAAATCAGCCTATCACCATATCCGCATCTATTATGGTTCCGACCAAAAGACGCTTCTCTCTCACACGATTTCTGCTCTTAAAGAAGCACGTATGGATAATAATCGTTTGATTGGCCAATACCCTGCCCCTCCGGTTGATTTGATTCTCTTTCAAAATGAGGAGCAATTCCTTCAATACGCCCAAATTAGCTATACGAATGGCTATTATTCCGATTTTGACAAGATTATCGGCATCCTTCCTGTCTATACCGACAACGATGACTACCGTAAAGAGACAATCCGCTATATGGTCAAGCATGAATATAGTCATTATGCCCTTCTTCAAAAAATACAGGCAATGGACGTAAATAATCCCATTCCAGAATGGTTCCTAGAAGGTTATGCAGAATATCTTAGTTTTATTCATTCCAGTCCCTTTAACACGGCTGAAACAGCTGGTTCCATCATCCCTTTCGATAACCTCGAGAAATCAGAGCAATGGAAGCATTTACGAACAGCTGGGGTCATTGATATCTACCGGCAGAGCCAGGAGGCGATCGCGTATATCATTGATGAATTTGGCGATGAAATCATCCTGGCCATTCTTAAAGAAGCAGACCAGGCCGATTCATTTGAACAAGCGATTCATCGCTCAACCGGCCTGAATTATGACGATCTTGAAAACCAGTTAATTCAGTCCATGCATGAATAAAGAGGCAGAACATTCATGTTCTGCCTCTTACTGATTGGACATAAGAAAATATTGCTCATATGGGCGTATATCAATCTTTTCCTCCGCCAGCTTCTTCTTCAAAAACTTATGATCCCGTTTTGGTGTGGCTAATATGTACCCTTTAATGAGGATATCCATCGTGATGGCAGTCGCTCCCTCTTGTAAGGCGATTTCCCCAATCTTCCCAGCAATCTTATGTCTTGCTACATCCCGAAACAGCTCAGGTACAGGACTAACAAGCTCCTCAAGAAACGCTTTTTGGTCACTTCCCCACAAATGCTTTGTTTGTTCTACATAATGAATTTCCCAATCCATGTCTGATTTACCATCTTCCTTGGGAAGCTTCTTCAGGAATTTTCTGAACATGAAGAACCCGCCAATGCCCATAAAGACAACCATAAAGACAATCCAAAACAGGATGAACCATAGAAACCATCCCTCAAGCACGTTCATTCACCTCTAGAAAATTGAATAGGATACCATTATTATAGCAAAGGATTGCCAAGCTTCAACTAAATTCACCAAATAATAGCAGATAGAAATATGAAAAGAAAAAGAATCATATAGACAAAGTCCTCCTGCATAGACTGATAACAGAGCATGATCGCGAGCTTGGTGAAAATTTCGTAAAATTTGTCGGAATAGTCAGTAAATAAGACGAAAGACAAGATTTTTCATGATTAATCTAAGAAAACGGCTAAAACTTGCCCATTCTCCCTTTTGTCAATCCGGTCTGTCTTTGATATAAATAAGATAGATTTTTTCTAACCATATGCAGACAGGATGATTTTCACCGGAAAGGAAGCCTTTGGTTGTCGGTATCAATGTATTATTGGAATCCACTATCTTTAAGGAGGCTACAAATAATGGGTAAAAAAGTCCACAGACGCCGGGAAGTCAGACGATTACTGCGGGAAGAATTAAAGAAAATGGATTCTCTTACAAAACAATCTCCTAACGAACAAATTTCGACATTAGGGAATGAAAAAATCAGCTTATAGCAAAGTTAACAGAGCAAAGAGGCTTCCGGTACACGATAAACCGGAAGCCTCTTTTTTTATCTGGATTACCTTCCTCTCCGCTCCAATGCCTCTAAACTAATCCCTTTCTGTCTAAAAGCAGCAATGCGGCTGCCGATATCCGTAAAGACCATTAAATCATCTTTCTCTTTTCCTCTACCCCTTCTAAAAAATGTAGTAATAATTGACCAAATACCATGAAATGTAAATCCAATCACCCTTCTTTAACAAGGAAATAACAGAAATGGATGTTTCCAACCAGCATAGAGGGGTATTAATGCTTGTGAGGCCATTCACGCCAACACAAACCATTTATGGAGGGATTTGTCGATGTTTTTACACAAGAAAGAATTACAGTTCGAAGCAAAACCAGAGAAATCAGATCCGTTATTAGCTAAACAAATCCAAGAGCTCATCGGAGGACAATTCGGTGAAATGTCCGTTATGATGCAGTACTTATTCCAAGGATGGAGTGTACGAGGAGAAGGGAATCAAAAGTACAAGGACTTAATTCTTGATATTGCCACTGAGGAAATCGGCCATGTTGAAATGCTGGCAACACTAGTTGCTCGTCTTCTTGACGACGCGCCAGTTGAAGATCAAGAAGCAGCAGCAAAAATGCCTGTCATTGGAGCTGCCTTATCAGGGATGAACCCTCAGCATGCAATCGTATCCGGTTTAGGCGCTCGTCCTGCGGACAGTGTCGGGAATCCTTGGCAAGGAAGCTATATCATCTCAAGCGGAAACCTGCTTGCTGACTTCCGTGCAAACCTTAATGCAGAATCACAGGGCCGCTTGCAAGCATGCCGTATTTATGAGATGACAACTGACAAAGGTGTCAAAGATTTATTATCCGTCTTGATTGCACGTGATTCTTACCATCAAAACCTGTGGGCTGCCGCTATCGCTGAACTCGAGGAGAAAGAAGGCTTGCTCGTTCCTAGCACATTCCCGCGTGAGAAGGAAAGACTAGACCTCGCTTACTCTCTCTATAATCATTCAGAAGGTGAATATAGCAGTGAAGGATCTTGGGCACATGGTCAAGCACTGGATGGACAAGGAGAACTACGTTATGAATCCACTCCGCCAATCGAAGGCTCCATTCCAATGCTGAAAGCAGCTCCATTATCCACTCATAATACATTGCCTGCTGATAAAGATAAATCAATGATGGAAAGATAGAATCCTATGAAAGAGGACAGAAGCTGGTTGTTACGTCAACCATCCCTGCCCTCTTTTTTATTGCCGTCTTGATTCCTGCGTATCATTCCAACCGATTCACAGGATGATACTAGCGTACTTGCCATCATCCACGACTAGCTATTCCCCTAAATCTGCTTTATTTACCTATCTTTTAGGATGTTTTAATTGCTTCTTTATTTGCTTTAATCGATCACTGAAAAACCTCACGTCGTCTTTCGGTATCTCTTCTTCCCCATATCGAGCCTTTTCATAGATTTCACTCAATCTGCTATTCTGCTCATTTCTATCGAGTTGTATGCGATTAAGCCACTCCTGGAAGGTTTCTTCAGGATTTCTTCCATGCGTCCCCTTCATGCCCTTTTCAAATTGATAAACAAGCATTCTGATCGGCCTATTTGACGGGGGATTGGAGTTAATTGCTCTTCGCCCCCTTTGACCTTTAGTCAATTCCCGAGAGGACTTCGTTAACTCACTCAATCGATGATGATTCAATTCTGCCTGAATGGCCCTTCTTCTCTTTACGATAAAAACAATAGCTCCGATAAAAATAACCAATAGGATCGATAGTAAAATCGGATAAAAATAAGAGGGTGTCGTATATTCTTTATACTCAAATGTTTCCATTTGGCCTTTTGAAGAGGTTATGGCCGTCATCCGTTCTTGTTGCTTCGGATTCGTCTCATCAGGCTCAAAAAGAGAGAATCCCTTATATAAACCTTCAGATAATAGGCTCGTTAACCCAAATACCGCTATACTTAGCAGGTTTCGTATTCCATATGTCAAATAGGGAATGATCCCTGCTAGCAGAGTGCCCCCAATTCCTAAAGCCGCAATCACCTTCAAACGCTGAGACAGCTGAACCTGATTGCGGCTTGTCATCATGATGGTGATCAACAAATGAGAAAGAAAGAGCGTCATTAATACAATCAACAGCCCTAGAGAAGGACTTTTCAATAGGTGAATTCCCAATAATCCGCTTGCCATGATCAGTTTCTTGCCAGGTTCCATGTTTAGGGTCTGAAGGATGAAGGAGCATAAACACATGCACAGTATCATCACGATATTCGGATAAAATAAACCCGCAGAGATAATAAGAAGGACACCTAGTATCACCAAGGTGTGCAGATTTCTTTTTTGATTAATGGAATCAAGGACCCCATTTACAATGATAAATGCAGCTAGCAAGGGCCATTGGGACAACGGAAAAAACAATAAGAAGAGATAACTTAATACAAGTGTGCTAGTTAGGTTTCTTTTCCATGCCTCCAACTCTCCTCAGCTCCCCTTCTCCCCCTATATAAAAATACTTGGTTCCCATTCTTATATTAGGCGGTTGATCTCCATTCACATAAATCAGCTCATTAGAACGTTCCATACTTTCTTTGGCGATGGATAGGAAATAATCCTCTCTTACGAACCGCAAATCATCGTGCAGTCTAGCCAATTTCTCCAGTGTCTTTTGTAAATGGTCAATTCCTGTATGAAGCGGTAATTTAAAAACACCTTCCTTGGTCAGATCGTTCACATACAATTCATAGGAGAACTTCTTTGAAATTAAATAGCTGCACAAAAAGGCGGTATGAGAAATCAGCTTTTCACCCTTTTGATGTATCGTAAGACCATTTGGTTCGGTTATGTATAACATGATTGTATATCGTTTATTTGTAATAGGCTGATATTGTTTGGCATACATACTTTGCATCTTGGCCGTTGCCTTCCAATGAATCTGGCGGAATGATTCCTTTTCATATGGTTTAATCCCAATAACAGATGTCTCATCAGCCAGATAAGAATGCGGCACCTCTTCTTCCCCAATTCGATCAAGATTGAGAATAGCGAGATTCTGGACCTCCAGCCGCTCTGGATACACGATGATTTCCGTATCACCATGATTGATTGTTGGGAAGTGTACAGAGGAGGTTCCAAATGAATCATGAATAATAAGGTCCAGCTCCTCAATAGAATAAACGCCTCTCGCTTTAGCTTTAAAAGGAATTCTCATTCGATTAATTGTCTTCTTTTTCTGTTCGAAATTGACTGTGTACCTAGTATCATTTAAGCTTTTATGAAAAAAATCTGATTCCATGACTTCGATATTTCTATCCAGGACAAAATGCAGCTTCCCATGGGCAATCGTAACAGGAGCATCATTATGAATGTCAATCGCTAATTCATCTGTTTCATTGATAAACAGCTTCCTGTTCTCTTTCTCTCGATTGATATAAACCTGCTTAGCTATTCTCTTCGTATAAAAATGAATATACGATGTATATAAGAAATAGACGACGATTATCATCGTCATCGGGATAAAGGATATATAAATTAACAGGAGAATGGAGATCGGCAGGATTATCCTCAAAAAATAGGAATCAAATAGAAAAGTGTAAACTGGCACACCTTCTCTACCTTTCATAAGACATCTCCACAGGAACATCCGTATTGTCTAAGATGGACCGGATGACTTCGTTCTTTGTCATATGTAAGGCTCCTTCCATTGAAAGCATCATTCTGTGTGAACTGATAGGTGGAAAAACAAATTGAATATCTTCTGGTGTGCAATAGGTACGTCCTTCCATTTTGGCTTTTGCTTGTGCAGCCCGGAGCATCGCAAGGGTTGCCCTTGGACTTAAACCAATCTCAATCCACTTATGGCTTCTAGTTGATTCGACTAAGTCAAGGACATAATCTTCTATACAATCTGAAATATGCACTTGCTTTGTCTCTTCCTGTAATTGCTGCACCTCTTCCATCGTGATGACCGGGGTAACACCACGTAAAGGATCCTCCGCCCGAAAGCGCTTCATGATCTTTCGTTCATCCTGTCGAGATGGGTAGCCTAGATTCATTTTAAGGAGAAAACGATCTAATTGGGCATCAGGCAACGGAAACGTACCATGCGATTCGACCGGATTTTGAGTAGCAATCACTAAAAATGGTGTTGGCAATGGATCTGTTTGCTTCTCAATCGTTACCTGCCTTTCCTCCATTGCCTCTAAAAGGCTTGATTGTGTTCTTGGCATGGCCCGATTAATTTCATCTGCCAATACGATATTGGCATAAATGGGGCCCATTCTCTTTTCGAACTCTCCATGTTTCGGATTGAAATACTCCAAACCAATGACATCACTTGGCAATACATCTGGGGTAAATTGAATTCTCGAAAATGTACCTCCCATGCTTTTGGCGATCGTTTTTGCCAGTAAGGTTTTCCCCGTACCTGGAACATCCTCCAATAGGACATGTCCATTGCTTAATAAGGCTACCATTAGTAAGTCAATGGTCTCTTCTTTACCTACAAACACCGTGCTTATTGATTTTTTTACATTTTCCAACATCAGTATGTACACCCCTGTATCTTCATTAAAAGCTATTTTTATCATATAGGGAAAAGACAGAAAATTCCATTCTTTTTCGACTTTTTACTCTTTTCCTTAATGATTAGGAAGGCAGCTAGCCTATACCTTAAAGCATTTGACATAAAAAAAGAATCGCCACTTTGGCGATTCTTTGAAAATGACTTTCCTATTTAAAGAAAAGTAGATATGTTCCATGTTCAGTCTGTGATTGTCTGTTATGGAGGAAAAAAATAAGCTTATCACTAATTAAATATACAAAACACCGGATTCTACCTGCTTGTTTTAGTCTGCAGATAATAGCCCTCACCTCGGGCTGTTCGAATATATTGTTCGCCAATTGAGCTTCGCAATCGGCTGATATTGACTTCCACCGTATTTGTTGGGATACCGTCCGAGGGTGAGTAACCCCAGATTTCTTGCAATAATTCCTCTTTTTTAATAGGACGATCTTGATTTCTCGCTAAGTATGCGAGAATAGCAAATGGCTTATCTGGAAGAAATACTCTCTCTCCTTTTAAGAACGTCACACGATTAATCAGATCAATTCGAATGTCTCCAGCAACAATCTCAGCTATTTCGTGCATCTTTTTCATAGAAAGTACACGCTCATACTCTCGGAAAAACGCTCGTAATGTGGCCAATAATATGGACAGGTCATAGGGCTTCGTAATGTAATGGGCAGCTCCAGTTTCTAAACCGGCAACCACATCGAATGTGTCACCCCGGCCGGTTAAAAAGATATAGGGAGTTGGATTGACTTGATTAATGATTCTCGCCACTTCAATTCCACTCGTAACTTGATTGACCGCGGGTACATTGAAGTTCTTTAGCATAATGTCAAGCAGCAAGAGGTCATACTGCTTTGTCATGCCGGCTTTCACGGCATCCTCTCCTGTTTGAAAATAATCCACATTGTACCCTTCCCTTTGCAAAATCTCAGAGAGCGGCTCTCCTATATCCTTTTCATCATCTAAAAATAAAATGGAGTACGTCATAAATGGCTCTCCTTTCCAGTATGGTATGGCTTATTGGTTATTTTCCAACACTATTTCTTTCGGAAAGACTACAAAGAAACTTGTTTCTCCTGTGTACTCACTTTCAACAAATACTTCTCCATTGTATAGCTTCATTGTTTTGCTGATTATATGAAGACCAAGACCAGTACCTGATATATTTCGCGTGTTACGTCCTCTGTAGTATCTTTCAAATATCCGTGTTTTTTCATCATCAGGTATATGAATCCCCCAATTGGTGACCTTTATGGCTACCTGATCTTTATAGACGCCATCCAGAATGCTTACCACAACCAGGTGTGAATTCTCGGAATACTTAACGGCATTATTCAGCAGAATTCGCATAATAATAAAGAAATGCTCCCGGCGAATGTATAGACATTTGTCTGAGCCTGGCTCATCCTGAACAAACTCGTAATCCGGATGCTCATTTTGTGCTTGCTTTATGGCGTAATTGATTAGTTCTTTGACTGGATAACTATCGGCAGGAGCTAATGTTTTCAAATTATCCACCCTTGCCAAATCAGTAAACGCTGCTTGTGTGTCGCTAATGCTTGCTACAGCTTTGTCTGCTTTTTCAAGTAAGGTTATTACTCTCTCCTTATCTTCAGTCCCATAGTACCTTATTAAGTCAATCGACTGTTTAATCTCTGTTAATCGCGAAGCGGTTTCATGAGAGATCTCTTGAAGAATATTCTTATTGATTCTATATGCTTCATTAGCTTCCTTATGTAATTTAATGATGATGTCACTAATTTCACCAAGTTCTTTATTATGTCGTTTCCCTATGTTGGTTTTCCAATCGCCCTGTGCTATGATCGTTTGCTGTTCATCAACAACTTTTTTAATGAGAGCGATATTTTTCCTTGAGAAAAATATATATAATAAAAAAATCACCACATACAAGAGAATTAATGTCATTGCCCCATGCTGCAAACCGTTCCTTACGGTTTTCGCATAAAGCTCTGTCAAATCCCTTCTAATAATAATTTCATCCGAATGATTATGATGAATTACTCGATGCTTTGTTTCGTAAATATAATGACCGTTTTCAGATTTTTCATAAACCCTAGCAGGTGATGCCCAGTCCTTGAGATAGTGATCAGATTGAAAATGCGCAACTAGGTTAGCAGCTTTTTCGATCCATGGTGACTTAATATAGGAAGGTATATTACTGTACTGAACGAGATAAGGCTCTCTGTTTTGATTGCGTATTTCATAATTATCACCGGCAAACACAGCGTAATGGGCAAATACTTTCGTAATTTCATCTTCTTGAGAGGGATTCGCTGTATTTATGAGAATATATTTTATGTCGTCAACAATTTTCTCTGTCTGAATTCGTTCAGAGGCTGTATCAGCAGCGATTTTCCCCCACATAACAACTCCCATAAATGGAATGGAAATGAGAAATGCCAATAGGAGAGCAGTTAACATAATTCTCAGTGTTGGTGAATGCCTAAATGTACGATTCGTTTGCTTGATTTTATCCATGCATCCTCCCTTAGATTAAACTTGAGCTGATTTTTCTTATTGTTGTGTTGTTTACTGATAATATGTAAAAAGGGAGCGATGATTTTGCCTACCTTACTATTTTAGGAACAGAAGCTGGATTGTCAACACTAGCTGGACAAAAAAGATTTGGTAGATTATTTCCATTTCACAGGTAATCATTAGCTGATTATTCAATGAATTGGATAAGAGTGTAGATCGCTGCAGGTACTTGCCATGGAATTTCATCTATTCTCCTATCAATTCAAACCAAAAAAGGCAGGAATCATGATTCCTGCCTTACTATTTATGAATGAAGCAAAGGGTTATTCCTCAGCCAGCGCAACCTCCAGCAAATCCCATGAAGTAATGATGCCGTTTGGCTTTTCTGTCTTTTGCCCTGTCGCTGTTATAATAATGGCCTCAATCTTATCTGTATTTCCCTCGTCCTCATCATAAATATCTTCAATTTCAAACACGGTTGTATTCTGCGAAACAAATACTACCCGTTTCTCGTCTTTCTGATAAAGCTCCTTCACCTTCACCTTCTCAAGATCCATCTTCGGATTATCAAATTGATTCGTCAGCCAGCTGATTATTTCCTTCGTCGTCAATAGCCAGCGATACTTGTCCTCTTTATTATAGATAGGAAACCGTGTATGACCGGTTTTCTTCATACACGATAGAACGTCCTTCAAATGATCGTCCTCATAGAAATAATAGACTTCCTTGGTTGAAATAGATAAACCCGTCCTCGGCTCCTCAAATTCATCCGCAATCCGTTCAATTTCTTCCACCACATCCAGATGAGGCTCAGCAATATAATAATCCACATCAATCTTTTCATGCACAATGGCATTTCGTAATTTAGCATATTGGCATAAATCATCTTTATAGTGTCGAATAAGCACATGATTATGACCTTTATACACCAGTTCTGTGAATTTATCTGAATCCGTCTGTTTCACGGTCTGTTTCAATACTTTATGAATTCGATTAAAGGCTGTTTCAAATCGCTCTGATAATGTTAATTCTGTCTTTGTTTTCCCCATGGGTCTGCAGCTCCTATGTTTTTCCCTTTCTTTACCCTATTATTTCTGTCTGACAACCCATTTTTTCTCAAAATGTGAAAAAGATACTTGTAAAAATTAGTCGAAAAAGGTAGAATAATATTATAAATGGTTATAATGATCATTCCGCCATTTTGATTTTTCAAACCTTAGCAACTTGGTGCCCTTGTAGCACCTATACATCTCCCCTTCTGGAGATGTATTTTTTTTACTCAATTCTCATACGCCTCTCTATTCAGCATTTCATCAAGTTTCACGATTTCAAAGTCCCTATTAATCAAGTAATCCAATATCTCTCGAAGCGCTTGTGCTGTTTTGGCCTGTTCAGCATTGCTGTGCATTAAGATAATGTCACCGTTTCTCACATAACGCTTCACATTTTCCGTCACTTCAGCAGCTGTATGAACAGACCAATCTAGCGTATCAATGGACCAAAGGACTGTATGCTTACCTTCGTTAGAAAGGATATTCAATAATTTTGCGTTGATTTCTCCATAGGGTGGACGAAAGAAGTTGGGGTACTTACCAATGATCGACTCAATTTGACGGGAGGAGCGGTCGATTTGTGCTTGCATTTGTTCCTCGGTCAATGTGGTAAGGTCGAGATGTTCATCAGAATGGCTGGCAATCAAATGCCCGTCAAGATAGGCTTTTTGGACAATTCGAGGATAAAGGGCAGCTTGGCTGCCGAGGAAGAAGAAGTTGCCTGGTACGTCATATTCACGGAGTATATCAATGATTTCTTCTGTTACACGCTCATCAGGGCCATCATCAAAGGTTAAAGCGACCTGCTTAAGATTTTCTCCATTGGCTGAAATAGAGAAAGGATGCTTTTCGATAAAGGGCCGTATTTCTTTGCGCCATTTATCCATTTGGATACGAGCAGATTCCATTAGGGAAGATGAATCACCCTTAATTTCAAGGAGGTATTCTCCCCTATCCTTTTGTATACTGTTATAAACAGCCTGATGGAGGATATGGTCATCCTCCTGGTCGATGAGAATGGTCCATTCATATTCACCTGCTCGGTAAATATATTGTCTATGCCGCTTTGTTTGCCGAATTTCTGCTGGTGGCCCTAACTCGGATAAGATAAGGGCGCCAGAAAGCTGTTGCAGTTCAGGGTGCTCGGAGCGCAGTTCAAACACACCTGCCCGGTTATAACCAATCACGATATGCCGCCTTGGATAGGAGGCATAGAACGAGCCATCTTCAAACAAGCTCTCACTCGGCTCTCCCCATTCATTGATCACATCCTCTATGCTAAGGCCGCTAAGATGAAATGGCTGGCCCTCAAGCATCCCTTTTTCAGCCATATCAAGAACATGATTTTCATATCTCTCCTTTATACTTTCCATTTCCTTTAAATTAGCCTCTTGTTCGCTAATGGGCTCAGATATCACAATCGGAAGCAGGCATAGCACAACGGCCAGGCAGGCCACAATCCATTTCCCTTTCATTTCTCTCACCCCTTCGCTGCTTCCTTTTACAAACAGTGTATGCGGGGATAACCTGCCCTATTGGTTTATTCATCAAAAAAGACCGGAGTTTGCACTCCGGTCCACCTTCATTACATCGCCACGGTCTCCTTAGGCTTCATAAGATTCCGCTCCAATTTCTTATATTGGACATACATCGCCACACGCCAAGGAACAATCATGGAGAAGGCAATCAAGAAGAACATGCCCCCTATTTCCCCCACATCAACGGACGAGCTAAGAATAAATTTAAGCAAGGTCCTTACAATAATTAACCCAAGCAGCACAAACACGAATGCCTTTGAGCGTTTGATATAGATCTGCTCCTCCTTAATCTCAAAACGGGAGGTCATAATGAGGAAAATCGAGAAAAACATCCCAAGCAAAACCGCTTCCACTATTTCCGTTCCTGACAAACGAAATGGCTCAAATACATACATAAGGGCGCCGGTACTCATAAAAAACGGCGGCAGAATTATCTTCTTTAAGGTTGCTGGCTTCTTAGATGCTTTCATCCGTATGGCGAACACAGCAAGCGCCATGACAATAGCAGCAATGGTCGATACAGCTAGTATCATAATGGTTCATTCCTTTAATGGTGATTTTCATTTTACAGGACCACCTATTCAAACATAGTCCTAAAACAGCCGGCAATAATCAGGATTTTCAATTGGTTAACAGCCCCATTTTCTTCCTGTTATTTCTCTATCATAAATCATCTTCCCTCAGAATGAAAGCTTCATCTGTTCATCCCTCTAAAATCCTGTCCAGCCCCCAAACAAAGCCACAAAATAGGAGGTAAGCATCGTCATCCAATCAAAGAATAGGACAATCCCCATCAGAATCATAATGACTCCTCCCGCCTTCATTACCTTTGCGGAGTTCCGCTTGATCCATCCCATTTTCCCAATAAAGAAGGACATCAAAAAGAATGGGATGGCAAAGCCGAGGATATAGGCAATCATATAAAGCATCGCTGAGTTTGGATTTGTCGCAGCCATTCCGAGAACAACCATGAGGATTGGACCGGTACACGGCGTCCAGCCAGCAGAAAAGGCTACTCCGATTAACATCGAGCCGATATAGCCCCCAGGTCTATTCTGAAATTCTAGTCGGCGTTCCTTCATCATGAACGATGGCCGAAACACACCGATAATAACCAGTCCAAAGAACACAATCACAATAGCTCCTAGCTGCCGGATTGTATCCTGATAGGTTGTAAACAGGCTGCCGAAGAAAGAGGAGCCAAAGCCCAGAGCAATGAAAATACTCGAAAAACCAACGAGAAAGAATAATGTGTGGAATATGCTCCTTTTCTGAAGCATCGCATTGTCCTTCTTCATTTCAGATACTGACATCCCCGTTATGTAAGAAAGAAAAGCCGGATATAGCGGGAGACAGCATGGAGAAATGAAGCTTAGAAAGCCTGCTCCGAAGGCAAGAAATAGATTAATATCTTCCAAAAATGATAACCCCCCTAAAACTGAGCTGAACACGTACCCATTTTACCAGATAAACCATCATATGGTAACCAAGTGGATTCAAGTTGTCCTCTTCTTTCATATGCCTCAGTTTTTTTCTGTCCTTCTAGGTCATACAGTTTTTTCTTAAACATGTCCCCTACTCGTGAAATACAAGGAATCACCCTGCCCTCCATTCTTCAAAAAGCTTCCCGCCTTAAACGACAAACACGGGAAAGTTTACAATTAAATGAAAAGATTTGTTATTTAGATATACCCAAACTGTAAAATTATGTTATAATTTTCTAATCATATCTTAGGAAGGGACCAATGAAGATGGACAGAGAACTATTAGAAAATCAAATTGAGTTGAAACGGGCTGAGCTCATCAACATTGCCTTGAAGTACGGCTTAACGTCCAAAAACACGATTAAATATAGCCAAGAGCTTGATAACCTTTTAAACGAATATTCTCCTCTTCCATTCTACGTACAAAAGAAGGTTGCTTATAACTAAGTAATTTATACTCCAGAAGCCTCCCTTTAGAATCATCGTCTAACCCTTTAAATCAAAAGCCGAATAAACAAAAAAGATCACATCCCTCTGCAATGAACTGAACAGTAGATTTGTGATCTTTTTCTTACTCAGCTTACCTCATGGGCAATTTCCTCTCCTAATCCATTTTGGAGAAGGTACATTTTGTAATAAAGCCCTTTTTGAGCGAGCAGCTCTTGATGGGTCCCCCTCTCAACAATCTCCCCTTTATGCAGAACAAGAATAAGCGCCGCATCCTGAATCGTTGAAAGCCGGTGGGCAATGGCAATTGTCGTCCTGCCCTCTCTCATTTTGGCTAAGCCCGCTTGGATGGCTTCTTCAGTTTCCGTATCAATATTGGCAGTCGCCTCGTCCAGCACCAGAATTTTGGGGTTTCTCACAATCGTTCGCGCAAAGCCAATCAGCTGCCGCTGTCCGCTTGAGAAGGTAGATCCGCGTTCAACGACCGGATCCTCATAGCTATTCGGCAGCTTTTCAATGAAGGTATCAGCCTGAACAAACTTAGCTGCCTTCACAATCTCCTCGTCACTGATTCTCGAGCTGTGCAGGCGCACATTATCGTTTACGGTCCCGTAGAAGAGAAAGGCATCCTGCAGAACGAGCCCCATCTTTTCACGCAGCTCCCTCATCGGGTATTGCTTAATGGACGTCCCATCAATCAGGATATCGCCCCTATCAAACTCATAAAATCGCATGAGGAGATTGATAATGGAACTTTTCCCGCTCCCTGTATGACCGACCAGTGCGACCGTCTCTCCTGCTTTTGCCTCAAAGGAAATATGTTTGAGCACGTCTTGTTTTCCATCATAGGAGAAGCTGACATCCCTGAATTCGATTCTTCCTTCTTTGATGGATGCATTCCGCTCCAGCTCAGGATGGGGGGCAGTTTCCTCCTCATCCATGACGGCAAAGACCCGTGAACCGGAGACAATGGCCTGTTGATAAATAGAGAGTCTTTGCATGACATCATTGACCGGCTCAAAGAATCGGTCGATGTAATTGACGAAGGCATACAGGACCCCAATCTCGATCGGTGAGTTCATGGAGGAGACTCCAAAATACGATAAGATAAGAATAAGGGCAAAGGTGTATACCAGATCAATCGCCGGCCGCAATAATAAGCCGTCAATCTTGATATTTCTCATCCCAGCCATATAATGCTTTTCATTAATGTCCTCAAACTCTGCCCGCAGCCGTTTCTCCTGACGGAAGACTTGAATAATCGACATCCCCTGCAAGGATTCATTTAGGTTCGCATTCAGCTGGCTCAGCCGCTCCCGCAGGTCTTGGTAGAAACGGCTGCTAAGCTTCCTGTACAGTCTCATTAACCCATATAATATCGGCAGAATGAGCAAACAAAACAGGGCGAGCTTTACATCTAGAATAAACATCGCGATAATCGTCCCGATAATGAAGAATCCACTCGAGATAAAGGAGGAAATCACTCCGACAAACATCTCTTTAATGGCTTCGGTATCATTCGTGATACGGGAAACAATTGCTCCAGCCGGTGTCCGGTCGAAATAGCGCATCCCGAGCTGATGCACTTTCGAGAACACATCAACACGAATCTGCTGAATGATGGCAAGCGCAATTTTGTGAAAGCTGAATAATTGGAAATACTGAATTATGACTTTCGCCACAATTAAGAAAAGATACATTCCGGCAAGCCATATGACAGGGCTCACCGCAATCTCTCCTGCTGTCAAATAATCATCAATGAAAATCTTCACCAGCACAGGGCCTGTGATGTCTGCAGCAGTCGCCAAAAACAATAGCAAGAATGCAATCGATATTTCTTTTTTATGCGGCTTGGCATAGGATAGCAGTCGGTATAAGACCTTCTTCTGCTCCTTGCCAGTTAATGCCTTGCTAGCCTCCATCCTGCTCCCCCCTTTTTTACATTCATCTCTTTTTCATGGCCGCCTAGTTGAATGCCCTATTAATCTTGAAAACTGTTGAACAGGAAGATGTCATAAAAGCTTCCTGGTCAAATAGTAGGAATGGGGCGTTCTGTCATTCAAACAGCCCCGATTCCTTATTTAGGCGCTACGTATAAACCGCCATCCTTTGTCCATTCCGCATAAAACACCCTTTTCACATCACCATAGCCGCTTTGCTCCAACTCCTGTTTAAGCCATTTTTCATCGAGACCATGCTCAGCCAATGCAGGACGCATAATGATTCCATCCATAACGAGCATAGCGGGCAAAGTGATGTTTTTCCCTGTTACATTCAAGTCCTTTATTGTTGGGTTTTTATAGGGTGCTTTTAACCCGACACTTAGCTTCCCATCTGGCTCCACGATACCAAACTCAACCTCACGCATGGAAAATATCCCTTGCTGCCTTAATAAACTTCGTACTTGATTCACATCTAATTTTGCTTTCCTGATTGCGTCCCGATCTAATTGGCCTTTCTGAATAATAAAAATCGGTTTCCCTTGCAGAAAGGTCCTGAACTTCGGAAATTTCATTGAGACTACCTGGATCAGCAGCATAAAGAGTGTCCAAAGGCCCACAGCGAATAAGTACTCCATGATGTTTTCGCTTTTTTCATAAATGATGTGCCCTAAAAAATCATCCAATAATAAGACAAAGACAAAATGGATAGGTGTTAATTGGGATACCCCAATTCTTCCTGTAATCGTCAGGACAAAAAATAAGCTAATGAATCCAACAATGATCTTCAGGGCAATTAACCCAAAACTCACCTCATCCAAAAAGAATTCCCCCGAGCTATAAATAGATTCTATAGCTCCATTATGATATTAGGTGGGAGGATTTATACCCTTTGTCAGATATCCAACAAGATTGATCTACCGTACACGCTTAGTCCATTTTCCCCTGCTCAACAAGCTCCTCTAATTGCTGCTGATTATACATATCCCGATACCAGCCTTCCTCTTTCATCAGTTCTTCATGCGTTCCGTGCTGGATAATCGTTCCCTCATCCATCACAATAATCTGCTCCGCATGCTGGACGGCACTGAGCCGATGAGCGGTAATAATGGTTGTCTTTGATGAACGCTCCTGCTTCAAGTTTTGAAGGATGATTTCCTCCGTTTTCGCATCCACCGCTGAAAGGGAGTCATCCAGGATGAGAATCTCCGGGTCCATGATCAAAGCACGGGCAATACTAAGTCTTTGCTTCTGCCCGCCTGATAAGGAGACTCCTCTTTCTCCCACAATCGTTCCATAGCCATTCGTGAAGCCTAAAATATCCTCGTGTATATTCGCCAAATAAGCCGCCCGCTCAATCTCCCTTTGACTGGCATTCGGTGTCGCGAAGGCGATGTTCTCCCCAACAGTGGCCGAGAACAAGAAATGGTCCTGGGGAACATAGCCGATTGCCGCTCGGAGACTAGCGAGCGCATAATCTGCGATTGAATGACCTCCAATACGGATATCTCCCTCTAAATGGATAAATTCACGGATCAACAGCTTCAGCAAGGTCGTTTTGCCAGAACCAGTTCTGCCGACGATCCCTAATGTCTCCCCTTTATGAATCGTCAAATGAATATCACGCAAGGCAGGTTCATCCTCATTCGGATAGGAGAATGACTTCAAATCATACTCGATATCACCAGAGGCCTGTTTCTGGATAGCCTGGCTTTCATCGATAATCTCCGGCTTCTCCTGAAGGAGCTCCATGATCCGGTCATACGAGGCATTTCCCCGCTGAACAATATTAAACAGCCAGCCAAAAGCAAGCATTGGCCAAATTAGGAGTCCCAAATAGGTCGTAAAGGATACGAGCTGACCAATCGTCAGGCTTCCATCCAGAACAAATGTCGCTCCGACCCCAATGGTGATGAAATAGGAGATTCCCGCCATCAGCCCGATTGTCGGATCATAAAGGGCATCGATCCTTGCCACGGCAATATTCTTATTGACCACATCATGAGAGGCTTGACGAAAGGACTCGATGTCCTCCTCTTCTTGGCCGAATGTCTTGATAACCTTTATGCCTGTCACACTTTCCTGTGTCTTATCATTCAGGTCAGAAAAGGCTGCCTGAGCACGTTTGAAACGCTTGTGAATCAGCTTTCCATAATAACTCGTTGACAGCGCAATAAAAGGCATCGGGAGTAAGCTCAGAATAGTCAGGCGCCAATCAATGAAGGACATCGCAATGATGACAAATCCCCCCGTCGTCAAGGAATCGACGAAGGAAAGCACTCCATTGCCTGCGGTTTGCTGCACAGCACTCAAATCATTCGTCGCATGGGCCATCAAATCCCCAATTCTCTTTCGTTGATAGAAGGAGGTCGGCATATTCGTGAAATGCTCATACAGCCTGCTCCTCAGCTGTCTTGATAATTTCACGGCTGACCCATAGATTTTGATACGCCACAAATAGCGGAACACATACGCGATAAGAGCGGCGATAATTAAGAAGCCAATCCATTGGACTAAGCGCGGCGTTGTTACAGTCCCATCATTAATGAGATCTACCACAACCCCGATGACCAGCGGAGGCACAAGCTGCAACAATGCGACGATTAAAAGCAAAATAATTCCGATTATGTAGGATTTCTTTTCTTGCTTAAAAAACCAGCCAAGCTTCCGAAAAATCTCCATAAACGCCCCCTCTTTTCTCTCTATCTTCAGCCTCATAAGTGTAGCAAAAAGAATGTTCTATATAAAGATTATTTTAAACCTTCAGAATTTATCTATGCCAGTGAATTGTCTTCCCTTACATTTTTGAGTACCGGAACATCTTCTTCAAAAGAAAATTCATCGTACGCCTTTCTTCGGGCTTGCGGGGAATGGAATTGGTCATGGAGATATTCGTGGAGAATTTCTGTTAAAAATATCCATCAAAATCATTCAACAATGATAAACTAACATAAAGGAGGTTCATTTATATTGGAATTCAATTTTGGCTCTTTTTCTATTATGCTGCCCTCATTACCTGTCACCATTTTCGCCATCATCCTTATTTTCGTTTTAGTTAAGTGGAGCAAGCAATTAAAAACACGCCGATTTACCATTTTCTTTTACTTTCTCATCGGCAGCTACATAACGCCCATTTTAACGCTGGACACTCAAGCAGGATTTTTTCAACTGTGGATTCCGTTAGGTTTTCTTATCATCTTCTTTTATTTGTTTCGCAGTGATAGATACCACCCAGCGAAAATGAAAGCATCCATTCTAGGACTATGCTTAGCAATCTATCAAATCATCCTCCAATATATGAATTAGTTTGACATTGAACAAGCTCCCCTTGTTTGTATGACAGAACTCAATAGAACCATTTTAAGGAGTGACGGTATAATGGAAATAGAAACAATCGAGACAAAGGGGGAGACATCCCTTTTTGTAGAGGTCTTTACGGCTGTTTTGCCATTTATTCTTTTGGCAATTTTAGCTGCCATCATTATTACGATTGTGTTTATCGTTAAGATTATTAAACGGTATCTAGCTAACGGTAAAATCGCTGAACAAAAACTGAAAATGGAACAAACCGATATACAGGAGATTAAACAGCGTCTGGACCGAATGGAGAAAATCTTACGCGAGGACAGATGATCTCGTATTTATCTGTATCAGTTTGTCTCTCAGCTGTACAATGAGTTAGCCGTTACAACCTTTTGCCCAACCCTTTTTCCATACATTAACGGCTTACAAAAGAAAGAGCCGACGATCTGTTCATTCCCCGCTAGACCATCGGCTCTCCATTTCGTTTTTATTTGATTATTTCCTTCGCAAGATAATCGTGATAAAAATTCACTCCATCGCTTTACAATCTTCAACGGCACATGCGTTTCCTTTTTTCATCAGCCAAGCCATACCTACTCCTCGCTTTCCATCTCACGAACAGAAATCACATCGACGATCCGTTGCGTACCTATATACACCGCCTCTTTATCTCTTTCGATTGGTTTTAAGATATTTTGCGATTTCCTTGAATTTACGCTCTTTAGCAGCAAGATAGCTTTTGCTATCTTCGGCATAAGCGCTTTCTGCTTTCAATTTTTGATAGGATCGCCACCGGTCTATTTCCAGCGTACCATTCATCAGCGCATTTTGAATGGCACAGCCAGGTTCACCAGAATGGGTGCAGTCATGGAAACGGCAGCCTGACGCCAATTCCTCAATCTCTTCAAAGGTATGGTCAACTCCGGAAGCACTGTCCCACATTCCCAGCTCACGCATACCTGGAGTGTCAATCACAAGCCCTCCCTGCGGCAGTAATAGCATTTCTCTATGCGTCGTGGTGTGACGGCCTTTATCATCGTTTCGAAGTCCTTTTGTATCTAGCCGCTCTTCACCGAGCAGCTGGTTAATAAGTGTAGACTTGCCAACGCCAGACGAGCCAATCAGGGCGACTGTTTGGCCATCCCTAATATAGGGCAATAGTTGTTTGTAGCCATCCTGCTCCACACTTGACGTAATAAGAATATCTGCACCTATGGCAACAGATTCTATTGCGAGTTTGCGTCCATTCACATCATCACACAGATCGCCCTTTGTCAGTACAACAACAGGTGTTGCCCCGCTATCCCATGCAATAGACAGGTAGCGTTCTAACCTTCGGAGATTGAAATCATTGTTCAATGCCATACACAAAAAAATCGTATCGATGTTCGCTGCTATAACCTGCTCCTGTCTAGCATCACCGGCAGCTTTTCGAATAAAACAGCTCTTTCGCGGCAGCACATGATGGATGACTGCATTTCCTCCGTTTTCATTCCAATCGACCATCACGAAATCACCAACAGCTGGATAATCTGATACGCTCTCAGCGTTATATATAAATTTACCTGACACCTCTGCCAGTTTTTCTCCATATTCGGCAACAAGGCGATATAAGCCCTTTTCTTGGGTTGTGATGCGTCCGACTGTTAGATGGTCATGTTCTGCGGCTAAGGTTAAGAAGCGGTCAGAAAGGCCATAAGATTTCATATCCATACATTTATTCAATTTGATTCACCTCAACACGAGTAGTTCCGATCCCTATTCAATGTTCACATTCTTTGCCTTTTTTATCTAAATAAAAGACATCTCCCTTCTGTTTCATCCTTCTTCTCACTTTCCTTACAAAAAACAGAGCCAGACAAGCGGTGATTTCTCACAGCATGAATCGGCTCTGCGTCAAAGGCGTCTACTCATCATTTGATTTATGCCAAGTCACGACGCAGTCTTTCAAAGCCTGCCTGTAACTTCTTCAGCTCTTTTCCCCTATGGCTAAAAGCAATCCAATCATCCTCTATTCAGCAAAGGACTTTGAATACTTAGGCAGCAAGTACCGGTAGATGACCACCACATGAATAAGACCGATTCCCGCAAAGAGAACCATCACTATCCATTCCTGCCAAAAGAGCGCGATACCATTCATATCGCCCCCGCCAAAAAATTTAAATAGTACACTTAAATAAAGCGGATCAAGCAGCAGCATGACGAGTGATGTGTACCATGCAATGGTCCGAAAAACCATTGATTTTACTGCACAAATTCGTTTGCTGAATAAAATCAGCAGCCAGCCGCAAACGAAGGTGGCTGCCGCACCCGCCAGACAGAAAAGCCCATTTGGAAATCGGTCATCTGAGTATGATAGACATCTACCTGAATACCAAGCCCCATGAAATTGATTTGCTTAAAGACACCATAATACAATGCCGCCAGGAGGTGCGCTCCCTCATGGATACTATAGTAAATAACAATAGCCGAAAGAATTCCAATTTATTGTCTTACACTTCTGCTCATACTAGTCACCTATCTTGTTTTCCTCGTACATTTAAAAATGAAACAATGCCTATTCTAATCATCAGCCAAAGATAGGATTGTGATCTAGTATATTGTTCCCTTTAAAATTTGTGTGTTCATTCACAAATGTATTATAGACGAATAGTATGAAGAGTGCTATCCTTTTCAATTGAATAGCAATCTACTCTCCTATTTCTTGCAGGCTTGCTTGAGCATTTTTTGGTAAAACCATACCGTAACCCCAGCAATCCCTAAAGCAATGATGAATGTCATCCAATTAGAAGAGATTTGTGATAAAAATCAACACGCATTGGTCTAGATTTTCATTCTAAAATCCTTCATCATTCATTAGTCGTCTTGCGATTTCTTTTTACATACCACGATTGAGATTCCCTAGAATAACGAATGAATGGTTCTGACATGAAGAACCTTTCTCTTGTGTGTACCTTGTTCACCGTAGATCAAGACAATGTGAAACCGAATCCTTTTTATTCCGTATGAACATAAAAGGGGTGGAAATGGTTGAAAAAATATCTACTATTTATTATTTGCTTTGTTCTGTTCTATCTAGCCTATGAATTCGTTTCAGGGATCGTTTTAACGGCACTTTATATTCCTGATTTTATGAGCCATCATCCAAGTGAAGAAACGGTATTCTTTGAACTGCGATCTAGCCTTTCCTTGCTGCCGGCTTTATCAATCGCAACCTTAGCCTATCTTTTATCGGACTTGATCGATAAAAAAACGACTAGGAAGACTCCTAATCGCTAAGACCATACATATCAATCATTTCTTACACAGTCAGCCGCTTTCATTCCGAAGGCGGCTTTTTGGTACCACTTTCTCGCCATATGCTTTGACTGAAGCATCCCCTTATTTATTTCGTTCCTTCTCAACCGTTGCCATCAAAAACCTCCAAAACTTTTCCTGAACATACGGGTCTGCTGTCACCTTTAAAACGATTGACCTTATCCATTCATAATAGTCATTCCCTTTCATCTCTCTATCCCCCGCTTCCTTGGCACCATTCGTTTCGCAAGTTTTTTGATGAAACGATTCGGATGAGAATTGGCCAGCTCCTTCAACACTTTTGCCGCCACTTCTCCATTCGTTAAGGTCGGATCTTTCTGTAGAAAGACGTGAACGAGAGCAGCTATTCCATCGGCATCCCGCTCACTTACCTGCATCATTTTTTCCGCCATTCGCCCATATCCCTCTGGATCTGTTTCTTTTCTATTTAAGGATAGGGAATAGGCTGCCTCTTCATTCAATTCTCTCCTCGCTTGCTCCTGTGATGCATCCGAAACATCCAAAGTCGTCACTCCTTTCTCATGGATTAAACGTACCTTCCAATAAAAGTTATTTTTTATTTCTATAATCTTAAAATGCGTTTCCAATCCTTGTTAATGTGGGTATAGATGAACGACATCAAGCAGGGGATCAAACACAGGATGACCTTCCCCTGTCTGCTCTGTTCTAATTGTAGTCTACCAAAAATAACCTGACATTTACTCGACATAAACATTTGTTAAAAAGAGAAAAGGTACGATTTTAAAGGGGAGAAGGTAAAATGAATAACAGATTTTTAGTCAAGCTTCATTGTGCTGACTGCGAGAAGACTGTATGGATTAAATCTACTGGATTTATCTATAAATCTGTCTATTGTCCTAATTGCGCCAGACTTTTATGCGCTGGAAAATTAGATGCTGTACAAAATTAATCAATTCATATGAAGAAAGCACCTCGCGGAACGGGTGCTTTCTTTTTTATGGCATCTTCACTACGTTATTAAATAATACTTCTTCTGTCTTCACATCGATCATTTTCAGCCGGTTTGTCTCTTTCACCAATATCGTTTTATACCCTGGTTCCCCATCTTCATCTGTCCATAGGAGTACACGTGTGCCATCCCCATCCTCCTGCTCCTTTGCTTTATAGTCGCCGTATTGTATATACTCCTCCACAAATTCATATTCAGGATATTCCCGACCTTCTGATTGGGTATCATTACAGCCTGCCAAAAGCAGGACAGCTAAACTAAGAGCTGTAAGTCCTTTCAGCATTCTCTCACCACCATCCATCGTGCTTATGTATCCAGTCAAATCTCTGGCCTTTCTTTCACTAGTGTATCATTTATGACAAGAAGGTTCAGAGATTAGAACACTTACTCGTATGGATGATTAAGGGTTTTATAGGAGGGTAGTAGTAGATAAGCCTTAGGATAGAACAAAGGGATGTGAATAGAATGTTTGGAATAGCTGATTTACTTTCACTGATCATTTCGGCCTTCATCATCCTTCCTGTCGTCATCTTTCTACGTGAGAGCGGGTATTTTGTCGTCAGCGGATTCTTTGGTGTTGTGAATCCTAGACTGACGATTGGCTCAGGACCAAGGATAGTTAAGATTGGCCTGTTTGATATCCGTAAATATTATCATGTATACAGTTGGTTTTCGTACGATGATTTACGAATTAAGAATAAATTTGCCTATGTCTGTATTTATGCCGGTCCTATTCTTGCCAATGTGACCGTTGCCTTCACAATCAATCTATTGATATCTAATGGCATCATCGTTGAGTATAAGACATTCTGGGACCGCTTTGTTTTTTATTCCTTTTACTACATCTTATTTGACGCTATCCCGATGATTACCATCAACGGGAAACCGAATAATGGGATGATTATTTACGAAATGCTCCGGTATGGGAAACGAGTGGACTATAACGATGAAAACTTTCTCCCGACGACGGAGGAAATGGATGAGGAATACAAGGAATGGAAGAAAACCGTTAAGAAGCGTAAAGGAACAAGAAAGAATTATGAGTAAGATCATGGAGGCTGGGACAAAACGAAATAAGTGATCCTCAACATCGAATGATTGTCACTTAATCTTCCTATTCAGGAGCAGTAGGAAATAAAGGTACGTTCCATTCCGCTCCATTCCACCAGTCACCAATAATAGAAATTCACAATCAACTAATGCACGGAAAAATAAAAACCCCGAATAATTAGACGATAGATTCATTCCTTTATCATCTAATCATTCGGGTTTATCATTGGCTGAAATACGGATGTCCCAGCCGCCATTCATGCGTATGACTTCTCGATAAACTCATGAAGCAGGCTGTTAAAATGGGCACGCTCCTCCCAGAATCCCCCGTGTCCGCTGTAGTAAAGTGGTGCGAGCGTTGAATGGGGGATGGAGCGTTCCATTTCCTCAGCTTGAGCAAATGGAATGACCTTATCGTGAACCCCATGAATGATTAGTGTCGGTACCTGGATGGCTGTTAAATCCTCATAAAGTGTCTCATCCCTCAGCATTCGGATGACTGCCGCCGTTGACCATCCGGCTGCCTCAAGTCCTAAATGAAGGAACCATTCCGCAAATGGCTGCGTGATAGATTGAAAGAAAAAGCTTTCCATTACCTCTCGCATCATTTTTGGCCGATCATTCAAAGCAGAAGTCAGGAAGCTATGGGCTGTTTCAGCCGTAAACCCAACAGGTGCCGCCGCATCGACCAGCACGACCTTTGACACACCATACCCATGATGCCTCGCCATATAGCGAATGGCGATTGCCCCGCCAGTTGAATGGCCGAGCAAGATGACATTCTCTAAGCCTAGCGCCACCACCACGGCCCGAATATCATCCGCCAATCGGGAGAAATGATACCCGTGTACAGGTTTGTCCGACTGTCCAAATCCCCGCCAATCAATCCCAATGCAGCGATAGCCCAACGAAGGGAGGATCGTAAACTGGTATTCAAACTGCTTATGGCTCAATGGCCAGCCATGCAGAAACACAATCGTCCGGTTTCCGCTTGGATTTAAATCCTCCACATATAAATTGACATCTCTTTCCACCGTCACATAGTACCCCATAGCCACTCCCCCTTCTGAATGTCTCTTAGGAATACCCTATTCCGGATGGCAGGGATCCATGTAAAGAAATCGAAGACAGTCGCAATTAAGTATCTTTATCGTGTTGTGGCACAGTCCATTCATATTGGATATCCGGTAAATTTTCTTCATTCTCACAACCTCTTCCTATCACCTCAAATCCATTCCGTTCATAGAACCGCCTCGCCTTTTCATTCACTTCAAATGTAGATAAGGTAAGTCGTCCAGAGCATAGCACCTTCGCTTTTTCAAGCAAGGACTGTCCAATTCCCATCCCTTGATAATCAACATGAATATAGAGCTGATTCACCTCGCGTTCATTATAGGCAATCATGCCAGCTACTTTCCCATCAACTATAGCCAATTCAATTTGAAAGCGATCGGCTAGAATATGATTCAAGAAATAAAGATGACTATCAAGATCATGAATCTCCTTCTGGCCTATGGCCCGTTCCTTACTTTCCCGCCACATTCTGATTGTCTCTTGTGCATATTGGGGCTGATACGGAATAACCAACCAATTCCTCAAGCTCTATCTTCTCCTTCTTTTTATTTGTTCATGGAAAATCGAATACTCGTTAACTTATAAATAGCGTGAATCCTTCACAAGCAGGAGGTTTTAGACATAATAAAGCGAATAATTAATAGGATGGAATGACGACAGTATAGCTGAAAGGAGGTTAATCATTGGAGGTTCAAACAACGCTGCCGAAGAAGAAGTATGGCGTTTTTCGCTATATAACGATTATCATTGGAATCCTTTGCTTTTTATTCGTCTTTGTCCCGCAGACAAGAATAGCGAACATTGGGAATGCGGCCGGTGATTATATGACCATGCTGCTAACAGGTGCAGGCATTGTTTTATCCATAATAGGTTTGATGAAGAAAACGGAGAAAAAGGCCATCCTCATTCTTTCCTTACTTCTCTCGTTATCTCTCATACTATTCTGGATCATAACGATTCTTTTATTGTTTACCGGCCAAATCGAGTTTGCCCCTTAAAACATCGATTCCTGTCATGAACATGAAGGATTTATGATCAGTCAATCGATGAAAAATCCACAATAGGATTCATCCAGAAAATCAGCCAATAAGCTCATTTCAAGGAGGGATTTCGTGAAAAGAATAGGGACAATGATAATTGTTTCGTTCAGTGTTCTTCTTTTGGTTGTCGGATGTTCAAGTGATAAAACGGTTGAGAGTAAGACTGTCTTACCGGATGATATGCCCGATTATGTCCAAGAAAGCGATCTGGAACAAATCAATTGGGAAAGAAAAGCGGGTGAATTTGGCGACAAAGGGATCATTGGAAACGAAAATAAATCTGGTGTCATTGGAGCTGATATGCCAAGCTTAGATGGCCAAAAGTGGATGTGGCATCTATGGGGAAATGAACAGGCAAATACCAGCCTGACTGTTGTTGGTTATCATAAAGAATCCAAAACGGTGCACAAGATTTTAAAGGATGGCTGGACTATCAATCTTGGCGGGCCCAATAATGGAGCCGATGCTCATACACCTTCTATGGTGAAAATACCTAAGTCAGGAGAATGGGCCATTCTGCTGTATGTAGACGAAGAATTATTTGATACATTAGTCTATGAAATAAACAGTTAAATCAGTCCAGTGAACAAAGAGGCATAGGGAATAAAAACAAAGCCGCTCCTATTTGTGAAGCGGCTTTTGCTTATTGACAAACGATGTGAAAACCGGTCCGGCTTCTCTTTATTTCTTCTTCCATTCTTCTCGAAGAATCCCCATCACGATTAAATCATGATAGTCGCCAAAACGAAAGATTTCCTGCCTCAACACACCCTCATGCTGAAAACCGCATTTCTCGTAGGAGCGAATGGCTCTTTGATTAAAGCTAAAGACACTTAACTTTACTTTATTGATACGAAGATAATGAAAGATGAAATCAAGCAGGGCATTCATGGCATCTGTTCCAAGACCTTTTCCTTGATGTGGAGAGCCAATGGAAATCCCCACATGACATGTGCCATTCACCCAATTGATGGCGTAGATGGAGATTGTGCCGATAAAAGCTTGGTCATTCATCCGCTCAATGGCAAATAGATACTCTTCCTTATCAGCGCTGATTCCATTCAGGAATTGATCATGATCATCATCTGTCGGAGGAAATGGGATAGCATCATTCATGAATAATCTATTTTCCATATTGCTTTCCATTTCAATAAATGCCTCACGATCGTCCTTTTCCATCCTGCGAAGGGTGACGAAACTCCCTTTAAGCCATTTCTCGTTAAATGGTTCAATCAATTTTTAATCCCCCTAAAATAATTATTTAGGGGTCAGCAAGCAATAAAGATCTAGCAGCTTCCCCCTATATACATGCCTTAAACAGGTGTGAGTGAAGGTCAGCAGCAATGATCGATAACATAGGCGCATCTCCTTTTTCATAATTTAGATAATTTTATCATATTTCAGTCAATTTGGGGGTGAAGGATAAAATTCATCATTAGCTGTTTTTCATTTATAATGGATACATAGGAGGACGAACACCCAATCGCACACGATTTACACTTAATATTGCGTTTATTCTATGATGGCGGTGATTAGAAATGGATTCGAATTGGCTGGATTGGGCCAAACAGCTTCAATCGATTGCACAGGCTGGCTTGACCTACTCAAAGGATGTTTATGATATGGAACGGTTTGAACAGATCAGGGAAATTAGCATTGAAATGATGTCTACCTATACTGAAATGGATACACCCATCATCAGAGAATTATTTGCCAATGAGACTGGCTATGCAACGCCTAAAGTCGACATAAGAGCGGTCGTTTTTAAAGATAATCGCATTTTAATGGTGAAGGAAAATACGGATGACTGCTGGGCATTACCTGGCGGATGGGCTGATATTGGATTAACACCGAGGGAAGTTGCGGTTAAAGAGGTTAAAGAGGAATCGGGATTTGAGGTGAAACCCGTCAAGCTGTTAGGTGTATTAGATAAGAAGTGCCATCCTCATCCCCCTTCTCCTTATCATGTGTACAAACTATTTATTCAATGTGAAATCATTGGCGGCAAGCCAACAGAGGGCATAGAAACAAGTGCCATTGATTTCTTCCCGGAAGATGAGCTGCCCGCATTATCAATTGCTCGGAATACAAGATCTCAAATAGAGATGGCCTTTAGAAGCCTTAAGAATCCTGAAGAACCGGTGCAATGGGATTAAGAATCCATGCACCGGTTTTCCTTCATGCTAGACAGCTGCCTGCTAATCCCCGAAAGGCAAATATGGTTTTTCATCTTGATAAATTGAATAGGTTTCACCTATGTTTTCCATTTGTGTACATGGTTCATTATGGCAAGAAAAAAGATAGGTTTGCTTATCGGTACGGACACTTATCATGAAATAGTATGGAAAGACTCCACCTTTGTTTTTATCCATACTCGTATCCACTGCCACAATATTCTCTTGCTCCGCTATTTTTTGATAATCTTCACTTTCAATCGTTTTTTGTACCATTTCGCTTAAAATAATCTTCTCTTCTCCATTCGGTTCATACCATTGGTCAATGAGCAGCCACTTCGCCAGCAGATACATATTTATCCCTAGGCTGACAATCAATAAAATGATGACAAACTTATTTTTCACTATACTTTCGTCCTATTAATAGTATCTGGGTTCTTTTTTACAGAATCTTGCTAATTGAACATAGGTTGATTGATGGTAACGTACGCAATTTGTTTTGCTCCATTTTTCTGAAATTCCTTGTAAACATGCATTCCCATCTTCTCTGCTACCCTTCGTGACGGAAGATTTGTTAATGCGGCATATACATATACTTTCGGGTAGCCGACAACAGAAAAAGCATACTTTATACAGGCATTAGCTGCTTCAGTGGCATAGCCTTTATTACAGAATTCCTTCATGATATGAAAGCCAATCTCAGGCACTGTTTCGTTCTCAATCGTTTGCATCGTGATTCCACAGTCCCCAATAAATCGTTCATCCTCTTTTCTGATAACTGCCCATAAACCATGCCCATATTTGATGTAGTTTTCCCGATTCCATTGAATCCACTGCTCCACTTTTTCCTTGCTGAATGGCGCTGGATAATATTTCATAGACTCTGGGTCAGATAGTACCTTCGACAAATCATGTGTATCTTCTATTGTTAATTCTCTTAAATATAATCTCTCGGTTTCGATAATCTTCAAGCTCAACACCTCTGCAGATAGGCTTCAATCTAGTCTTTTGATGAAAAAATACTGCTGATGCTCTTTCGTTGGAAACTCTTCAATGACACCTATCACTTCATAGCCATGCTTTTGATAGAAGTCAGGCGCTTGGAAGCTGAATGTATCCAGTTGAATAAGTTTGCAATGATTTTCCCGTGCAAAGTTCTCCATGCTATCCAGCAATTCTTTCCCGTATCCTTTTCCCCTGATTGATTCATCCACCCATAAGAAATCAATATGCAGTCGGTACCAAACCATGTCTCCCGTTATACCGCCAACTATTTTTCCGCTTTCATCTCGAAGGATAAAATGGATATTATTCACCAATTGTTTAATCTCATCAGGAAGCTTTGATAGATTATATTCGATTAGTTTTTTACGGATAAAATCACGATTTTCCTGCTTCCATTCCTGGGTAATTTCCATCCTGTCACCTCCGGTATGTAGGCGAATATCTCCTAAACTGACGGTTATTCCTGTGGCAGCGGATCCTCGCCAAATCGTTCCCATAGAGCCGGGAATAACTCTTCCAAATCTTCTTCTTCCCAATCAAATTCTATTTCGGATATAGGATTGACTCCCTTTTCTTCTAGTGCCTGAAGATACTCATCATGTACCTCATCATCCCAATCATCGTCACCTGTTTTAATCAGGAAATAAGCATTCAGGCCAAGAGAAATCAATTCTTCATTTTGAGGAAATCCTTCTTCATCAAGATGATCATCATCGATGTATTCAGCTAGAAATTCAGGGTCTTCCATTACTTTATGAAAGATTTCTTCCCCCTGCCCGATTAACCAACCACGGAAATAATCAAAGGCATCATCCGAGCAGCCGCCCATTAAGACAAACGCCGCACCCCATAGGCGGGATGTATAGCTCATATTCATGAACTGCTGCAGGATAGCCTCGAAATCGACTATTTCCTCTATGCCTCTTTCCATCAGCAGCTCGGATAACCACTCAGCTTGTTCCTCTTGTTCACCCTGTTCCTTCGCCTCCTTGATTAACCGCCAAAATTCCTTTTCTTCCATCCTATTTCCCCCCTTGATTTGACTATATAACTAATTAATTCGACATCAGGTCCCAACTTCCTTTTACTCTCATTCTATTTAGAGCGTTAATTCTTCCGATTCAAGAACAAGTGCTGTCAAACCGCTATCACTTCCACTTGTATGACCTTCCCCTTTCTTCCAAATGACACCCTCACCGCTTCTCACATTCACCCTTTTTTGATTTTCCCCCTCAACCCAGCCTTCTCCTTCCACCACAATGAATAACTGGGGTACCGGTGCCAGATGATAACCAACAACCCCACCTTGCTCTATATGGATAAACCCTATGGTTATTGGAGCTTCGCTTTTCGTGATTTTTGTATAGAAGGCTTTCAACGAGTGAAAGTTTGTAATCTCCTTAGCCTTCGCTTTTCCGAAATCAATGATTTCCATTTCTACACCTCGCATTCAATATACACATTTTCTTCCATCCTTCATAAATAGATTCTACTAAAAATGCAATCAAATATTCTATCTTGATTGAAAATGCATTCCCATTTTTTGCTATAATGAACGTTGTACAAATATACCATCCTGAAGAGGTTAAAAAATGGATACAGTTAAATTTTCACCAAACGACTATAAAGTGAATTATCATTCCGAAGTGATCGTATTCTTACCGAAGGAATTTCAATTGTTTAAATTTTTATATCAGAACCCCTCTCGGATTTTTACAAGAGATGAACTATTAGATGCTGTCTGGTCCTTAGAAACACCGATTGACAGAACAATTGATGATCATATATATAGGGTCAGAAAGAAAATCCAGCCTCTTGCACCGGCTATACTTATTGAAACGGTGCGGGGACAAGGATATCGCCTAGTAACCAAAAAGGAACCGGATAATCCCTTAATCCACGAAAAAGACATTACCTCACATTTCCTCAGTCTCTATCATAAGTATCATCTTTATGGTCAAGGGGATGCCTTAAAGCTTTTGGAAGATAATCAAACACTGCTTGGCTTTGAACTTGATTTACCCAGTCAGATGTATTTGCAGTTCATGAAGGGAAATTTCAGCTGGTTTCTTGAGAAAGAGAACATTCCTTTTTGGGAAAAATGCTATTACTATCTTCATATCTTTTCATTTGCGGAGCTGGATAAGCAGAAATGTCTCGATTACTTTTGTCGTGCCTTATCATCAAAAGAGCTTCCCGAACATCATAGGCTGGAGATCACACTGTTGAATCGCTTATCCTTTTTGATATTCACAAAACAAACAGATGAAGCCCTCCATCTTCTTATCCAATCCAAACAGGAAATTCATGAAAAAAGACTAGTTGGCTTTCTACCAATTCTCGTTCTTCTAGAAGGCTACCTTGTCCTTCTGCAGAAGGATAGTCGTTTGATGGAGGATACGATGATTGATATCAATAAAACCCTTTCCACATATCCGTATGCTAGGGAACAGGCAAGCTGCACTGTTCTACAAGGTATCTTCTGCTTTGTTAAGAATGATTTCGTCAATGGAGAAAAGTATGTGGACAAAGGATTCCAACTGTCCCATAAGGCCAAATATATACCCGGTATACTAATCAATCTCCAAGTTATCCTTTTCTTTTTAGAAGAATTCAATCTATATGGCGGTTTATATATGCATTATCAGGAGATGCTGGCCA
This sequence comes from Pradoshia sp., assembly GCF_051873915.1. NCBI lineage: Bacteria > Bacillati > Bacillota > Bacilli > Caryophanales > Bacillaceae > Pradoshia > Pradoshia sp. Next base: position 6,159 of record NZ_JBJEFJ010000107.1, on the reverse strand, counting down.
AGTATCACAGAGAATACAAATTACCTGATTTAAAGACGAAGATTGAATTCCAGCTAAAATCACATTTTCAATAAACGATTCCTAAATTGGCCTCTGATATTCCTCTGACATTCCCTCGTTATGATGAAAGAAATAACATGACGTGGAGGGAAATCGATGAACAAGCACGCATCAATATGGCATAACAGGAACTTTATGAAATTTTTTACGGCAAATGCTCTTGCCAATTTAGGGAATTGGTTTGATTACGTGGGGATGCTAATTTTATTCCGCTATTCCTGGAATGCAGACCCGCTCCTGATTGCTTTTATATCCATCTCCTATGCGATTCCAAGCATTCTGTTCGGACAATTTGCTGGTGTATTGGCCGACCGCATGGATAAACGGAAAATCTTAATCTATTCCGACTGGTTTCGAGCGCTGCTCACTTTATGTCTCGTTTTCGTCCCCTCTCCATTTATTGCTCTGCCCATTCTTTTGTTACGTAACACTGCAGGAGTCATTAGCTTGCCTGCCCAGCAAGGATTGATAAGAAATATTGTTGAAGATGAAGACATAATGAAGGCAATCACCATTAATGGAAGCCTATTTCAGCTGATGAAGGTAGTTGGACCACTTATAGGTGGTTCTATAGCTGGAATTTTCTCCCCCAAACTCTCCATCCTCATGAACGCCTTGTCCTTTACGATTTCTGGGATTATTCTCAGCCGGGTTCAAATAAAAGGACGCGATAATGATGAAGCGTCTGAGGTTACCGAACAGACTAGTTTTTTCTTATCGTGGAAGATGGGCTGGACGATTGTTATCAATAACCAAACTTTAAGAGCAAGCATCCTTTTTGGTATTTTTAGTACACTCACCATTCAAATGATTGATACACAAATCGTCACTTTATTTAGCACCGTGTTTCCTAACACCCCAGAAATTACGGGATGGGCAATTGCAGCTATCGGATTAGGTTCTCTCCTGGTTGTCATGCTTCTGCATGGATTAAGCCGCATCCGCAAGTATGGTTGGTTCTTTGGAACAGGCAGTCTTCTGATTGGGATTATGACAGGAGGTTATGGCTATCTACAAGAGTACAACATGATATTTTTAGCGGTCATTCTTGCCTTAATCGGGGGAATAGGAAATGGAATGATTGTTACAGCCATCAATTTTCTTATCCAGATTGAACCGCCTAAAGATGCTGTAGGCAGAGTCGCTGGTATTCTTGATTCTATTTTAAGCATCCTCTTTATTGCTGGCCCGCTCCTTGGTGGTCTTATGATTCATCATTTTGGCGTTCTGAATACCTTTCAAGCAATTGGTATAGGATTGACATGTATAGGGTTGACCGGAATCCTTTTGCAAAACCTAATTTGGGAGCAAAGCGAACCGAAGTCGGAATATAGGAAAATAGTTAATCGAGATGAAAATGCTTGAAACTTTTTTACGCCTATTAGAAAAGCAAACTAGGCTTTACCCGTTAAATCCATCATCATTATTTCTGGCCGATTTTCCCCTATTGAAAATCGGCCATATTAACCTGAAATAGACTAACTCCTCAGCTTTTAGCTGCAATGAACAAATGAATTTTCTACTCTTGACCATTTAAAATACTATTATAGGATTTCAATATACCCTTCGGTCCCATTCAAGCGGATTTGTTGTCCGTCTTTAATAAGCGTTGTTGCCTTCTCCACTCCAACCACCGCCGGCAGCCCATATTCACGTGCTATCACCGCGCCATGGGTCATCAACCCGCCTACTTCGGTGACCAAGCCTTTGATGGAGACAAATAAAGGAGTCCAGCTCGGGTCTGTATAAGCCGTCACCAATATATCTCCAGCCTCCAAATCGGCTTCCTCTATCGTTAAAACCACGCGGGCCCGGCCTTCTATGACTCCAGCAGATACCGGAAGACCTGGAATAGAATGGACTGGGATGCTTTCCCGCTTGTACGCTCCTGCTATGATTTCTCCATCTGATGTAATGACACGTGGTGGCGTTAACTTCTTATATAGCGTATATTCCTCTTTCCGCTTCCGGATGATTTCTTCATTCATTTCTTTCGTTTGAACCACTTCACGCAGTTCATCAAAAGTAAGATAATAGACATCTTCCAGATGATGAATCACCTTCGCCTGTTCAAGCTTTTTCGCCTCTTTCAACAATGCCTGTTTATAAATGAAGTAGCGATTAACCATGAAGTATTTCGGATATTCACGGTAGCCGATCGTATTCCGCAGCAAATCAATCATTCGTTTTGTTTCATTCATCTTTTGTTCCCCATCAGGTAATGACTGCAGTCTCGTCAATAACTCCCTCTCTTTTCGAGCTGCTTCCTTTCGTCCTTGTTCAAACATCAACTGACTAGCATGGGGAGCGGAGTTTTTGAGATTGCTTAGAATAAGCGGAATTAAGGCACTTGGTTTCTCACTCCATCGCGTCCTTGTCAAATCAATTTCGCCGCTGCATCGCATTCCATATTTATGGAGAAAATCATCCAGCACTTGTTTGATCGTTGCCCCTCCTTCAAACTCCGACAACTCATCCAAAAAGCGGTCCTCTTTTACGTTCTGCAGGTAATCTATCACCTCTGGATAAGGGCGGATCGCATCAGCCACATCCAATAAGGCAAGCCCCATTTCTGATGTGATATTGTTTGGAACGGATTGTGAAAGGGTGTCCGCAGCATTCGGTTCACCTAACCATTTGGCCATATGCTCATTCAGCCATGCCGAAGCATCCATCGCCGCCTTGATCACCGCCATGCTTTCTGGAGCGAATAACTCCCTCCTTAATTCCTTGAGATCCTCTTGTATAAAATCAAACAAATCTATCCCTGATTTTGTTCGGATTTGCTGTTTCAATAATTCGATCGATGCTTGACTCTTATTGATTAGTTCTGAAATAAGGGAGGGGCCAGGTTCAATGGGCGGCTGCGCAGCTGGCATAGGGCCTTTTCTAAGCGGAGCTATTGCTGAATAGTCTTGCGGGAGCAGTTTAACGAAGTCTCCCCTGTCAACGATTGTGATGAGGGCATCTTTGATGAGCGGATCAGACTTTCCTAATGTGTTTAGCAGCATTACTCTGCCTTCTTTTGAAGCGAGCTGCTGGGTGACGTCGACAAATAATCTTCCGCCAGCCGTTCGCATCGGGGCGGGAGTCGTTAATAGGTAAAAGGATAAGCCGAGCGGCTTCATCGCGGCGGTCATCATTTGCTGATGGCCGACCGAGACGTACACATGGTTTTCCTGGTCTGCTGCTTCAGGTATTGGATATAAAGTGGTAATGGGCCGGCTTTGGACAATATGAAAGGTATTATCTACAAGACACCATTCGATATCCTGAGGACAGCTGAAGTGGTCCTCTATCTGCCTTCCGATTTGTGCTAATTCGATAATCTGGCTGTCCGTTAATGTTTGCACTTTTTGCCAATCAGGCTCAATCGGCTGTGTCTTCGTGCCCCCTTCCTCCAAACAATAGACCGCTTTCTTTTTGTCCGCAATCATCTTGTCGATTAGTTGGGCTCCCCTCACTTGATAGGAATCAGGTGAGACAATGCCGGAAACAAGCGCTTCTCCCATTCCAAAGCTCGCATTGATGGAGAGAATCTTTCGATTGGAGGTCATCGGGTCAGCCGTGAACATAACGCCTGAAGCATTTGAGAAGACCATCTGCTGAACGATTACAGATAGCGAGACGTCTTTTTGATCAAACCCATTTTGCAGCCGATAAATAACGGCACGTTCCGTGTATAAAGAAGCCCAGCATTTCTGGATATGCCGCAAAATGGACGAAACACCGATGATATTCAAATACGTGTCCTGCTGCCCGGCAAAGGAGGCAGACGGGAGGTCCTCTGCCGTGGCACTGGAGCGTATCGCATAGGCATGTTCAGCTCCAAGCTGGGCAAGAGCATGAGTGACATCCTCTTCAACATTAGGAGGAATCTCAGCTTTCATCATATGCTGACGGATTTGATTACTGAGGGTACGGATTTGCGTGTGCTCCTCCCCGTTCAACTTTGTTAACTGCTCCAATAACTGATGGAAAGTGTCATGGTTTTCAAAGGCTTTTTGGTAAGCTTCCGTCGTTACACAAAAGCCTGCTGGAACAGATAATCCTTGTATTTTCGATAGCTCCGCCAAATGAACACCCTTCCCGCCAACAAGCGGAAGCTTCGTCCAATCGATTTCCTGAAAATGTAGAACAAATGATTTCATTTCATATCTCCCCTAACCATGAATTGACCAATGGCATTCACAACGGGATAAAATTCCATACCATCAGGCTTCAGATGCTATAATCAAATAGAACCACCCTATTGGTTTTATTCTCCTTCTCCCGACCATTTGAATCGGGTGACGAGGAACCATTCATCTCCTGCCTTTGAGGATGAAGCGGCTTACTATCCAGCAAAGCGTATTCATAAATGACTAGTTTAAGGATGTGTTCAAATTGTCCATTCAAAAAGACGGCTTCCTATTTGCCGAAAAATACACGCATGATATCCGCATGCGCGAGAAGCTATACCCGTTATTTGAGCAAGTCTTCGGCATCAGTCCGAATTTGATGACCGATCTCTCTGATAAAGGATTGTGGAATGACGAGTATATGCCTTACAGCTTCTTTGACGGGGAACAAGCGATTGCAAATGTTTCGGCCTTTCCGCTCCCGATGATGATTAACGGTGCATCCATCCATTGTATTGGGATTCAATCGGTCATGACGCATCCGGACTATCGAAGGAAGGGACTCATGAAGGCTTTGTTTCAAAAAATGCTGGACGATGCAGATCAAACGTATGAAGGATCCATCCTCTATACGAGCAGTCCCGAGCTTTATATCCCTTTTGGGTTTAAAACGGTTAACCAGTATTCCTTTAAAATGGATTTTGCCCATACGACAATCGCTTCATCATCCTCTTTACGTAAACTCGAGCCATTGACGAATCCGGCAGATTTAGATCTTCTCAACAAAATCGCTCAACACAGTAAAATCTTATCCACCACTTTCTTTCCTATTCGTTATTTGAATTGTCTGTACTTCAATTTTTATAATCCAGCAATCTACGAGAATCTTTACCTTATAGAGGAACTGGATACAATCCTTGTTTTTGAGGTAAACAATGGAATCCTGCACTTATATGATGTAATGGGAGAAATGATTCCTCCAATCGAACAGCTATGCTCTTTTATTCCCTATGAATTTACGTCCATCGAATATTACTTTCATCCAGAAGCCTTTCCATCGCCTAATCTTAGACCGATTGAATGTGAAGCACAGACTAAATTAATGGTCAGAGGCAATATCCTTGTTGAGAATGAATTATTCATGATGCCGGTCACATGTGAGTTCTAAACAGCTAACTCCATTTTCAAAAACTCATACGTACGGCCGTTTGTCTCCTGCAGGAACGTCCCAGCATCCTTAAACCCGGCTTTCCTGTATACCTTTATCGCCCTGACATTGAAAGCGGCAACCGATAAGGTCATTCTTTCAACCTCATATTCGAATGTGACAAATTCAATCACAGCCTGCAGGAAGTCCATTCCTTTCCCTTGACCGGTTAAGCCTGGCTCCATTCCTAAGCCAATATCCGCCGTCTGGCTACCGGTCAATTCAACCGTTAAAAAGGCAGCTAATTTCTCTTCATAGGTTACCGCAAATACCGAATCGCCTCTTGTTTCCGCGTTTAAGAACTCCTCCAGATCATCCGGGTCGGCCTCCATGTCATAGAAGCTGTATTCTCCATCATAATGCCATGAATAGGCAATCCATTCTGCCTGTTCTTGTGTCATAACCGTGAAAGTATAGTCCATCTTTCACTTCCTCCTATGTCGTTCGATTTATCGCGTACTATTCTTTAACAGGTTCATCTGACTCTTCTAAGCTTTGACCCTTAAATAGGACCTCAACGATTTTACATACACTTATTACGATAACAAAGGCAAAAATACCCCCATATATCTTCTTTTCCCACTCAATGAATGAATCAGCTACGGTCATAATCGTTGCAATAACGGCTGCAGATAATAGAATCTGCGGGAATGTTAATCTCGTTTTCATGTACGTACTCCTTCTTCATCAAAATAATTATCTTTAATCAGTTCATACTCCAGGTCCAACATACTCATAAAGACATCCGTTCATATATTATTCTCCAAAACT